>NZ_JBHTLQ010000030.1:0-48957 GCF_042679085.1 Phenylobacterium conjunctum
ACCTGCTCTTCTTCACGTCCGTCTCCTTGGGTGACGGACTCTCACTCAAATCGAGGGATCAGGAAGGGGGCAGGTCAAAGCGAGGAAAATCGGGCGCTGTCTCTGCTGAGGGAGCACGATAGACGTTGTGCCGGCCCGGGAGTGAGTGCTGAGAGTAAGCGTGTCTAGGGGCTTGGACTGTTAAACCCGCTTCAGGCGGCTCGTGGTTTTCCAAGGGCTTAGATCGCCAGTGTCAAACTTCCAGGTTCGGCCGGCTCATGCGGACCCGAGGCCCGCCGCGCGCCCAGCAGATGGTGACTGGCGGCGGGATGGCGCTTCTCATTTGCGCAATAGGGCCGAGGGGAAGTATCTGAGATAGCACAGTGTGCTGCGGCCTGGATCGCTTCGAGCATACCGATTTCTGGCGCTGAGATGCTGCCGGCGCTGGATCTCGGGTCCCATTGGGGCCAGTCGGTCATGGCTCTGTGAAGCAGCTCTTAGGAGGGGCCTGCCCTTACCGTGAAAGGTTCCTCACTTAACCAGCCCGTTGGTGGCGGAGGAGCCGCCTTCAAGTTCTGACAATACATATTATGCGAGGATGACGGGCGTCAGGTTTGCGCCATTCGCAGCCCTTGGCCTTAGGCCCCGTCGCTATCAGCGGCGATCGAGCTCAGCATCCATGTGGATCACTCGAACTTCTCATTGGCCGCCCGCTTGCGCTGTTCGATCTCCTTGATGATCCGAAGAAGCATCTCGTGCTGCTCACGCCCCCAGGCGGCCACCGACGGGTTATGATGGTCCACAAGGGCGGCCGTCAGATTGAGCCGGCGCACGAAGCGGCTCTCTTCGGAGCCGCTCCAGCTTCCCACGTGGAAGCGGTCGGAGAAGATTCGGCCCACATCCCCGGCGTCGCGCAGGTCGAGCAGCCACAAGGCGATCGGGGTCCACCGGAAGGTGTCGTTCTGCGCCTCGAAGTAACCGACGAACCTGGCCAGCCGCGCCGCGCGGCTGTCCGGCGCCTTCAGGACCCAGGCCTGCAGTAGCTGATCGTCGACACCGTTCAACGGCCGATTGTTGGGGTGGTCGTCGGAATCCCCGCCACCAAGCAGGTGCTCAAGCTTGTAGGAATTGGGCGACGGCCTGCCGCCCAGGAACTCGTCCAGCCCGACGGCGGGAAAGCGTTCCAGGATCAGGCTCGGCAGGTTGTCGACCCAGCCGCCCTGAAACTCCTGATCGGCGGCGCTGACCATCCGTCGGGAGATGCGCCGCGCCGTCTTCGCCCCCGCGGCGCCGACCAGACAGGTCGTCGCGATCAGCATGAGATCGGTGCTCCGCAGCGGCTCGCCGCCGTCTTCGGCGATCGCATCCAGCAGTTCCCGGCCCACCACCAGCAGGCCCGCGTCGAGTGGGGCCTCCTTGCCGCCGTGGTAGCGCATGGCCACCAGCGCCGCGGCGACGGCGAGGCCCCCGGGGAGTTTCATGAGACCCCGGAAGATGTCCGCCATCAACGGGTTGGGGATAAAGAAAGTCCGGCGGCCGTACACTAGGCCCTCAAACGATGCCGCGGTCATTGCGCCCATCTCGAGCGCTCGCAGCACCCGGCGCGCCTCCGGCTCAGCCAAGGGGCCGAGCGCGCTGTTGAGCTCAACGGTCCACCTGCGCAGACCTTTGCCGGCCAGGGCCGCGTCCAGCCAGGGCCCGATGGCTTGAGGCTGGCGTTTAGCGGCGGCCTGCAGGAAGCCGACCAGGAACCGTGGCTCTTGCTCAGTTGCGTTTACCGTCTCCAGTTCGGCGACCAGCCGTGTCCAGGCGGCGTTCAAGTCCTGGATGGCCGCGCCGTACCCCTCACCAACCGCCTGGGGATAGCTGGCGGGCTTCCGAAGCGCTCGCGGGACCACGTAGTCATAGGCCTCTGCAGAGGCCGCCGCCTCGGCGCCCAGGGCGCGCCCATGATTTTCGAAGGCCGCCCAGCCGTTCTGGTGGTCAGGCAGGGCCTCGATATAATGATTGGGATAGCCCTGGACCCACGCCTCGAAGCGGTCCGCGATGGTGCTCGGCCGCATCTCACCTTCCAACGCTGAGAGCTCTTCCGGCGGGTCTTTGCCGTGCCTGCGGAAGCCGGCGACGCACCGGCTGACTTCCACCCAGCCTTGCCGCCAGAATTTCCCGCCCGCGATCCGCCGCATGGCCGCGACACCAAGGTCACGAATGTCCTCGTAGCGCAGCATCTCGCCAATCAGGGTGGCGAGCCGCGGCATGAGGCGGTCAGCGTACTCCGGTCTGGCGAGGGCAGCCTCGGTGGCCAAAAGCGCCGAGGCGTACCATGCCCGCCATTCCTCTGTGCCTTGCGGCTTCCAGCCCGCCTCCGGCAGGCGGTCGCCGAAGGCCAGGGATCGGGACATTCGTTCGAAGCTGGTGCGAAGGGACGCGCAGAGTGCTTCGATACCAAGGTTCTGGCGCTTCAGAACTGGCGACCTCAGGAGCTCATCGATCACGGCGTTGCGGGTGGCTTGCGAGGCGAAGGTCCCGGACTGCCGCGCCTGGAAGAGGCACAGGAAGTCGTTCTTGTAAGCGCCCAGGCCATGCGGACTTGGCAAGCGCTGAAGGAGATCGGCCAAGCCGAGGGTAGCGCGGCAGAACAGGGCGTCGTCGAAGGCCAGCGCCATCAGAAGGCGTGCCAGCTTGTCCGCGACCATGTAGCGGAAGTGATCGTCTTCGGGGTCCGCGCGGCCCACGGCCTCGAGCGCGATCTCTAGCGCCCTTTGCGGAGCAAGCGGCGCCAGGTGGGCGAGGCGGTTCCAGGGGTCTTCATGCGAGAGGTCGACCGGTACGAGCTTGCCGCCTGGCGCAAGAAGGTCAGCTCCGAGCTGACGCGCCACGGGATTCTGGCTCATGGTACCCAACCGCTTCAGGAACGAATCTGCCAGACGGGCGGGTCCTTCGACCATGATCGCGCTCTCGGGAAGGCGCGGCGGTAGGTTGTTGAGCGCATCGTCGGCGAGCCTGAGGGCCAGGGCCTGAGGCAACACGGCGCGCTGGGTCCCGCGCTGCTGCGCCAGCCCCCGGTCCAGAAGTTCCCGCACCTTCTCGTGAAAAACGATTTCGGAGACCTCTGACAGGCGGCGGATCGTGGCGATCTCTTCAGGGCCGCGCTCCGCATTCAGGTCGATGGCCCCGAACAGGGACATGGCCCGGGCGACCCGGCGCAGGTCGTCATCCATGCCTCGCCGCCCAGTGAGGAACAGACGGTCGAGGAGCTCTCGATCGTTCAGCTTCTCGATCGACACCCCGCGGGTGGCAGCCGCCAGCGCCAGCGCCACGCGGCTGTTGCCGCCGGAGAACTGGGCGATCCGCATCCGGTCCTGCAGGCCGAGCCGCGGAAAGCGGCGGTGCAACAGCCGCTCGATCAGATCGTCGGCCGCCGGCTCCAGACGCAGGATGAGGGTGTCTTCCGGCCGGTCGTCGCCGACATCGAAGTCGATTGTCAGTAGGCTCAGCGCCCCGCGGGCCCCTCTCACGATCTGGGTCAGCCGCCGATGAAGCTCGGCATTGCAATTGTCCACCACGAGGACGGCGCGGGTGCCAGTTTCGGCCAACTGCGCGGCCAGGAGCTCCGGCGTGACGCCCAGCGCTCCACCGACATCGCCGTACACGGCCAAGTCGACGGAAAGACCCTTAGCCGCCTCGCCCTGCTCCTCGAAAAGCGCCTGGGCGAGGCGGGTCTTGCCCATCCCCGATAGCCCGACCAGGCGGGCAACCGCCTTTGGTTCGGCAAGGTGGGTCTTCAGCCGCGCCAGCGCCTCCGTAACCGTCGTGGCGCCATCGCTGTCGCTGAATCTGGCGCGCGAAGTGGAGTCACCAAGGTATCCCAAGTCGGAGGCGTCATTGGGCGAAGCCCACCGGCCGTGGGCGATCCAGCCGTCACGCGGCGCGCCGACTTCCCGCGCTAGCCAGAGCGACACCCCCGGCTGGCCGGCGGCCCAGCGCGCCACCTGGTCGGAATCGTAAAAGCGCACCTTCAGGTTCTCGCCGCCCGGAACGTCGCGCAGGGCCAGCCGCATCGCCGCTTCGCGAAGGCGGAGCTGTTCGTCGCTGGTATTGTCGCGCCCGGACACGATCACATAAGCGCCGCCTGCGGCAGCAAGCTCGGCGAACACTGCCCGCGGCTTGTCCTTTGGCCGCATTTCCTTGCCGATCTTGGCGGCCGGCATCTTTTCGGCCTTCACCTGCACCCCGAGCGGGATAGCCGGGACATTGTCCAGGGTCGTGAAATCTCCCTCGACGCGCACGTCGATGCCGCCGTCGGGCGCAGTCTGGTCCCCGCCGGCCTTCACGGCGGTGGTCGGCAGGCCCGCCGCGGCCAGGTCGCCAGTGATCAGGCGCACGACCAACTCCCGGAGCGCGACGTCGCCCAGGCGCTGGACATCGATAGACTTTGGCGCGAGCGCCCAGGCCATGGTCTGAAGCTTCACCGATTCTGGCCGCCGAGCGAGCGCTTGGCCTGCGGCGCGTATGACCCCAGATTTGAGAGCACGACCAGCCGCCTGTGCTGGGCCGAGATCGAGAGTGGAGACGCAAGGATGGCCAGGTCAACGGCGGCGGGGATTCAGTATCACGGGATCGCCGGCGCCTCGGCAGAATGCGAAGCTGCGGTCATCCGCCTTGTGCAATGCGGCGGCCACATTGTGCACGCCCGCATCCTCAGCCACACCAACCGCCACGCGCTGCTGCTCACCGACGCCATCGGCGACCAGATCGCCATCAAGTCGGGCTTCTCCTCCGGCTATGGCGGGACCGGCTGCAAGGCCTTGTCTTTCGTGCTTGCCGTCCTTTTCGCCCAGGACATCGAGATCGACGAATGCAAGATCACCCAGGCGCAGATGACCCGCTTGGACCGCTCGGCGCTGACGAGCCGCGACCTTGAGCGCTGCAATGAAGGGCCGGTGGTTCGGCCGTCTCGTTGGGGCGACGAATACATTGCGGCGCGCGACTTAGACCGCGCACACCACGGAAAGCTCTGGCGGCAGTTCCCTTCCGTCCTGCCATATTCGGTGATCGATCCACGTCTGGCGGACCTGGCCCGCGACTTCTGGGATCGGCCCGACCATTGCCTCACCGTCGGTTACCGTCGTCTGGAGGACTCGGTTCGCAGCAGAACTGGCCTGGCGGATCACGGCCAGAAGCTGTTTCACGCCGCCTTCGAACCGGCGAAGGGCAAGCTCGCCTGGCCCACGCCTCATCGGGCTGAGCGGGTGGGCCGGCGGGAACTTTTCACTGGCGTGTTCGGCGCCTATCGCAATCCGCGGCAGCACCGGGAGCATCCGCAGTCCGATACGCTCGCCGAGTTCCTGCTGCTGAACCATCTCTTTCGCTTGGAGGCGGAAGCCGTTCCGTTCGACGAGGCGCCCGCCCTTACGGAAGACGCCGCCGACCGGAGGGGGGCCTAGGGTTCAGCGGGACAGGTCGCTTGGCCGGGGCAGCGCACCCTGGATCAGCACTGTGATGACCGGCAGTCCGGACTTCGATCGCAACACGCCGATGCCGGTTTCAGCCGGATTGGCGGCCGCCGTTCGCGTCGGCGCATTCAGGATGCCCAGCACCGCGACGCGCTTGCCCGCACCCACCGCATAGGAGATCGCCTGTTCGACGTAATCCTGGCCCTCGGCCAGGGCCAAGACCCGGTCGTGGTCGACCTTCAGTTCCATCGGCACCGCGTTTAGGGAAAGATCGCGGATGCCAGCGGCCACATTACCGTGGACGGCGAGTTTTGGGCCGACGACCGGGTCGCGGCGCAGTTCGTCACGCACCTGCTCCTGAAACGCCTTTTCGGCGATCGGCTCGGGGAAGATGTTGTCGGCAAGCGACCGGACGGCCAGTCGGCTGAGACTCTGGGCCAGCGACATGGCGGCTTCAAGATCGGCCTGTGCGAGCCCGGGGGTCTGGCGCAGTTCATTGCGGATCTCGATCAGCCGCCGATCCACGGCCTCGTCGCCGGTCAACGGCGAACGCGCCACATCAATGCTCTCGAACCTAAGCGTGCGATGGCCGACCACGTTGACCGGCTGTTCCGCCGCCAGGGGCGCGAATTCGGCGGCGAACCTGAACTCGAAAGGCCGGGCGCGCAGCGCCTGGCCGCCAAGGATCCGCGCGCGCCCGCGCTGGCGGACCTCAAGAGGAGGATCGCCTTTCGGACGCTGCAGCTCGAAAGTCGGCAGCTCGAAGCTGCCGGGCGCCTCGATGCTCACCGGCGACAGGCGCAGCGTCGTGGCCTCATCTGGCCACCGCGATACCCGCACCTCAATTTCGAGGTCGTGGCTTTCATTCGGCGTCAGGTAGTCCAGCGACGAAGCGGGAGCGCCATCCACCTCGAAGGTGACGAACACTACACTGAGTTCGACCGGAGGCGGCGTCTTCTTCTCGGCGTTGTCGCTTCGCGCCCAGGGCCGCGGCCACCGTCGTTCATCGCCGTCGATGGCAACCGGCAGCGCGATCAGCGCCAGTTGGCGGCAAAGCTCACCTAGCTGCAGCGGGTCCGGCACCGTGGCGAGGGCCTCGGCGGTTGGGGTAAGCGCCTTGGTCTCTAAACGCGCGCCATACTCGTCCTTCCAGCCAGCCAGTCGCATCTGCGCGGCGCGCTGGAACCGGTCGGCCTCGACGCCAGCGGCGAGCACAGCGGCGCGCCATTCTACGAGCTGCGCCACGACCCGCAGCAGCTCAGCGAAGGCGGAGTGGACGACGGCGATCTGCTTGTCAGAGTAACGCGTGGTGGCTTCGTCGATGGCCGTGGCGGCAGCGCGCAGGCCATCGGGATCACCCCTATCCCGCCTCACCGCGGTGCGGAGCTGGTCGACGGCCTCCAGTCGCGCGGGAAAGGTGGACTGGTGCACCACCTGGTTACGCTGCATCGCGGCCGCGCCCCATCTGCGCGTGCAGCTCGCGCCAGGATTCTGCGGCCGCCGCGGCCGCTGTCTCGTCGCCGCTCGCCAGGGCGAGCTCATAGCGCGTGGCACTGGCCAGCAGCTGCATCAGCTGCCGCTGTCCGCGCTCGCGGCGGGTGTCCGGGATTTCGGCAATCGCGCGTTCAGCCAGCTCCACCGCCTCCTTCCAGGCGCCACAACGACTCAGAAGTTCGACGAGCCCGTGCACCCGCCGGCGGACCTCCCAGACCGAGCCGGCGGGGACGGCAGCAAGCGCCGCTCGGTGTTCGTAGAGCACCTCGTTCGGGACACCGCCAAGGGCGTCCAAAACGTCGTGGATGTCGTGGTCCGTGATGTTGGGATCGGACAGCCTCTTCAGCAGAAGGTCAACAAGCCCTTTGGCGCGGCCGAGCTGGCGGGCGAGGTAGACGATGCTCGACGAGAATCTCCACCACTCAAGCCTCGCAAGCTGGGCAACCAGATATGCGCCTGGGCGACCTGCGCGCTCGGCTTCGGAAAGGTGGTCACCGACCAGGATCTCGATCCCGTCGACCACCATCTCTGGCTCTTCGTTCCGCTCGCCGTAGTATGCGACTAAGGCGCTGACGGCATGTCGGACCTGGGGCTTCAGCGCGTCGGGAAGCGTCATGCGCTCCAACGCCTTCAGCGACGCCCCATGCACGTGGCGGTATGGATCGGTCAGGGTCGGGATGAAGGCCTCGAACAGCAGGTCGGGCGCATGGCGCCGAAGCCGCGCAGGCAGCTTGCCGATTGCAGTGGCCGCGGCGCCCCGGCGGTAGGCCGAGGCGCCGACCAGGCCGGAATAGAGCGACGGCAGGATCGCGTTCAGTCCGTCGACAGAGGTCGCTAGCCTCACCGAATGCTCGACCATGCAGCCGGCGAAGCTGTCGCGGGCCTCAGGGATGTTCTGCATCACTGAGACGTAGGCGGATGGATCTCCCTTGGCCGCCACTCCCGCTGCGGCCCAGGCCACGAAAGTCGACCGCAGTCGCCAGAGCGCGTTGCGCCTGTTGCCCCGCTCGAGGCTGTCGAGAAGAGTCGTGGCCTCGGGTTCGGCATCGAAGGCCACTAGCCGCTCATTCATCGCGATCGCCGCGCCCAGCAGTTCGTCGGTGAACTCCTCGGCCAAGCCGGCGTAACGCTCCGGCCGGTTGTGAATCCCCTGGATGATCTCGTTCAGGACGTCCCAGTTGATGGCGGTGGGTGCCGCCCGGAACAGGCGGATGAACGCCAAGCGCTCCGCGGGATCGGCGGGTCCCTTCTCGTCGTAGGACCGCTTGGAAAAGATCCAGTGGTAGGTCCTGTAGACCCGCGTCTCTCCCTCGCTGGAGGCGCCGACAAGGAACTTCTGCAGGAGGTTGTCGATCGCGTCCGGCGCCTTGCGGAAGAGCACGAGGATCGCGGTCTCGACATCGCGCGCCGCTTCGAGAGCCTCGTCGCGCTCCAAATCGTGGCGGCCAGGCATCCACTTTGCGCGCACCAGGGCGGAGACCAGATCGCGGGTGAAACCCATCGAAAGCGAAGGCGCCCGCCGGGCGAGGGCCTTGACGGCGCGCGCTGCCACCGAGACACTCCTGGGCGTACCCTCGGAGAAGAGCGCAGCGATCCGCGCCTTGACCACCTCCGGGAACGCGCGGGCCACCAGGACGAGAGGCCCCGGCCGCGGGCGGCGTATCTCCGAAAACGGCTCCCGCTGTGGGTCAGCCACCTCAACGAGCGCGTTGAAGGCCGCGGCGACATCAGCCTCGCTGGCGGCCGGCAAGGATCTCACCAAGGCCCTGATGGGAATAGTTCCGTCATTTCCCTCGGAAAGCGCCTGGGCGGCGAATCGCGCCGTGCGTTGCGGGTCGGCCCTGAGCTCGGTCAGAGCAGCAAGCGCGGCGTCCTGGGCCCACCCCTGGCGCGCTTCGAGCAGGCTGAACAGGTGTTCGCGCACTGGCTCGGGGAAAGCTTCCGGCGCGAGCCGTGCTGTCAGGACAAACCTCTGTAAGTGTTCGCGGGCACCTGGGCCGTCCATCTCATCCAGCTGCTCGACCACGTCGAGCGCCGCGGGCAAGAGCTCGGCCCGAAGCGCCTGCCGTTCCTGTCGGCGCAGCGCGGCCGCGTCGGCCGCGGCCTGCTCGGCCGCCGCAACCTTTGTCCGTTGTTCGGCCATCACAGCATCACGCTGCGCCACCCATTGGCTGAGGTTGGGGTCGCGGACAGGCTGGCGCAGCGTGCACTTGCTGCAGTGACGATCGTAGAAGTCGATCGCCGAGTCGCGGATATCCCAGCTCATCATGCCATCGGCGCCGGCGTGATCGCAGGCCGGGCCGAAGTGACCGATCGGGTCACCGGTCATCTTCTCTATCATGCCCACACCGCCCCAGCGCTCGATCCGGATGTGCGCGCACCAGTTCTCGACCAGGCGGAAGTTCGCCTGGTTTGCCCGCCCTTGGGCCGCGACACGTTCGATGCGGTCTGCGCCCATGCCCATTCCGAGTTGCTAGGATGTTCTATATAGTTCAGCCGATGATAATCAGCCACCGGCGGTGGTGCATCTCACAGCCTACATCTGTGGAAAGTCGCGCAGAGCAAACTGTCAGCCAGCGGTAGGAGAACTGAAGGGCAGATGGCCTATTAGGGGGAGGTTCATCGGTGCGACTTCTAAGAAGCCTGGGAGCTCATGCGTCTTGATCGCCGCGGCCGGGTCTTCGTCACCCTGTCGACCATCATCCTCCCGGCGGTCGCTGCCTATGCCGCGACACCGAAGTTCGATGCGATCTTACGCGCCTTGAGTTCTGCCGGCGCGCTGCTCTTCGCCGGCGTCGCCATCTACGCCTGGAAGCTCCTGTCAGTGCCGGCTCACATGGCCGTTGGGGAGCGTCAGCGATCTGAAGCCGCGGAGGCAGGAGGGGCTCAGGCATTCGAAGAAGCTTCAGTGGCGGGTGCCAGGTGCAGTCAGAGCTCCTTCAGACGATTACCGACCTCAAGGCCGAGAACGCGGCGCTAAAGGCGCCGCAGCGACCATCGCCCGAGCTCGATGCGATCCTGAAGGCCGGCAAGCGGGTGGGATCAGTGGTTTGCGCCCGCCAAGTCAGGGCTGGAATGTGGTGCTTCGCCACCATAACGATCGGCCCTGACTTCAGCTCCGCGGGGCCAATTCAATACCGTGACTACCTTCTCGAGCTTGCCCAGGCCGAAGGCCACATGCAGCGCGGCGGGGCGGGCCAGTCTCCCGCCGTGACCGTCTTTCGCCCCGTTTGCCGGGTGATCGGGCGAACCTAGCTGACCCTCCAAACGTTGCCTTTGAATACCACGCGCCATGGCTAGGCTTGGACCAGCGCCTGACAGCGGAGGTTCCCAAGGTCGGCGAAGAGTCAGGTCCGCCCATAGAGCCCGGACCGCATGGTTCTGGGAGGGGGACACCAAGGTGCCTGGAAGCGGACGCTCCCAATGCCAGCCAAGAGCCCATAGCGGACGTCAGGAACGTCAGGAGGGGACACTTTGACGACCGTCAGAATGTCCGCATCGGAATTGATGGTTGATGTATGCTACGCTGATCCTCAGATGCCTCTGCCCCGAGCATCAGGCAGACATAGTGCCTGTCTTCTGCAGTTATGTCTCTGCACCCGCGATGAAGTGGAGACCTTCCGATGCGCGTTGAATGCGATATAGTGAGGTGTGCAACCTAGGTTGAGTCCTTTGACGAGCCGGGCGGAGCCCGGATCGGTCCCGTAGATTCTGCGGGTGTAGGTGCTCATCTGCCATGATTTCGTTCGAGCCCATTGACGCCGCCACCGTGCCGGGCTGGCCGTACGTTTACGTCGTAGGCTCCTTCGACCGGCGCATCACCTTCTTCTCGCAGCAGGTGCGCGGCTTCAACCTGGTCCACGCTCTGGCGCAGAATCGGGTGCTCGGGGACCGAACCCGATTCGCCGTGGTCGGCGCGGGCGCAGCGGGCTTGGCTTCCGGATCAGCACTGAGCCTCCTCGTCCCAGGGGCGGTCGTGGACGTGTTCGAGCGGGAACAGCATCCGCTGCATCTCCAGAGGGATTGTGATGATCGGAATCTGCATCCGCACATCTACGAGTGGCCCCGAGCCGTGGCACGCAGCCTGCGAGCCGGACTTCCGTTCCTGGACTGGACTCAAGGATCAGCGAGCAACGTCGCCGCAGACATCATGCGCCAGTTCGGCATGCTGCAGGCCTACCAACAGAACGTGACTGTCAACTTGATGCGAGAGGTGACTCAGATCGAGCGGGTCGGCTCGGCGTATCGGGTACATCATCGGGATAGCGGCGGCGCCAACGGATCCGCCTTGTACCACGCCGTGTTCTTGACGATCGGCTTCGGCCGCGAACGCGCGTTGGAAGGAGCTCCATTGCGCTCGTACTGGAGCGATGCCGGCGTTCCCCAAGGTCCAAGGTACGCACACAATGTGCCGCGGGTGCTGGTCACGGGTGGAGGAGACGGAGGTCTGATCGACCTGTGTGCGGCGGCACTAACAGACTTTGACCACACCCGCTTAATCGAGCTGGTGACCAAATGGCCCGAGATCCACCGCCTGACGGACGAGCTGCTCGACATCGATGCCGAAGCCGATCGAGACGGCCCAGGCTTCGACTACATGCATGCTTATGACCGGAACATTGGTCCGATTCTGCGCTCCGACGGCTTGCTTGAGGTGATCGCAGAGCGTCTGCGAAGCCGGGTCCAGGTAGTGTTCAACACCGAAGGACCCCTCGTACTGGAGCCGTACACCTCCACATTGAATCGCCTTTTGGCCTTCCTGCTGTTTCGCGCATCCGAGCTAGTCGAGCATCCCATCCAGCACATGCCCGGGCGCATCAGCGCCGATGGACTACCCTACGGCCATTACCGGGTCGCGGGTGGGGAGCCTTTCGCCGTGGATGACATCTTCGTCAGGCATGGTGCGGCCAAAGACGAGGCCTTCGGGCCATTCGAAGCCATCCGAGACGCGTACAAGCCCGAACATGAGCGATGGCTTGAGGCCGATCCAGTGCGGCGGGCGCCACCCAGCCTCGAGGAAGAAGCGAGATCTGCGCTCGAACGAGCGATGATCGCCGCCGATCTCCCAGTCCCTCGGCGGCAGCTGCAGGATGCTATGGCCCAGCAGCCCCGTCGTGCGGCCATCGGGCGGGAGGGTCCGGCGCGTGTTGTCTGGGGCGGCGACGTCCTGCCGCAATCCTTACTTGAATGGTGGGAGGAGCCTCGCCGCCCCCTTCGACTGGAGCTGCTTGCCGGCCCCGACGCCCTCGAGGGGCTGGCCTGTGCCATCGGTCGGTTCGCGATCCATGCACGGCAGGTCCGAGTGGAGGCCGACGATCCTCGATGGACCAATTGGTTTAGTCGTTTGACGCACCAGTCCCCCCATGCACAGGCCGTCCAAGCGCCACTCATGGGCCCATTGACTGGTGCCGGTTGCGCGATGCAGGAGGTCAACGCTAGCCAACTCGCCGCCGAAATGCACGAGGCCATGGACGGGTGGATGCTGCGCAAACTGGACGTCCACCTTTCGGAATACCTCACAACAGGAACCGAACCTGAGAACTGGGTCGCTTGGCGGATCGAGCCGGCGCTCAGGGACGCTATGCGCCTGCGTTGGAACACTTGGCGCGAGCGATTGCGCGGCAATTCACCGTTGCTGGCGCGCCTATTCCGTCTAGCTGCCTGCGCCGTTGAAGACGGACAGGGAGACCAGACCGATCGCCAAGTACTGGTTGGGCCGCACCGTCTGCCGAGTATGGTTCGGACGATGGTCCTGACCCTGGCGTCGGCGGAAGCCTGGCCGGTCTCGGCCCCCAGAGGGACCGCGCCCGGAAACTTTGAGCGCCGGGACGCTGGCGGCCGCGAGATGGCTCGTATCCACGCCTCGGGCGCGGAGCTTATCGAGGGCGAGTCGATTACCGCCCGGGCTGCGCATCACGCTTGGGAGGCCGAGATCGTGTTGCTTTCGGAACTCAACGCCCCCGCCTTCGTCGAAGAAGCCGCGGAACGGTCGCTCTGGCATGATGATGAGCGCGCGCCTCGTCTCGATACGTCCAGGGGGGGCAAGATAATTGTCGGCGCCGACGCTGCGTTGATGGCCGCCCTCAGAGAGGGTGTAGAGGCGATGAGCCACCACCTGACCCGAACCGAAAAACGGCGACAAATGGAGTGGGTGTTGCAGCTCGAAGAGCGGGAGGAGGGGGCATGACGGACCGCTTGGCCGAGTTAGCAGAGCGAACTGAGGCCGCCGCAAAGGCGGCGAACCTGCTGTGTGACCCACGCCCCGAGCTCGCCTCGCGCAACTTCAGGGGCGGCGCCGGCGAAGAGGCGCTGCAGGGAGCGCATCTCCCCCTCCATATACGGGCTCTGTTCATCGGCCGCTATCCGGTGCTGCTCGGTCTCCTGCCGGACGCGCCCGACGTAGCCCTGGTGCGGGAGGCGGTTCGCCGGTATCGGAACCAGGGCGTCGTCGCTCGCTCATACCTGCCAACTGAGCAGGCCCTGGACCTGCAGCTCTGGCTTCAGGGTCCGCCCGGCAGCGACGTCGACGCGGAATGGCGTGCGCTCGCGCTGGCCGTTGAGCGAGACGACCGCGTGGCGCGCAAGCTTGTCTGGCTGCCCCCGGCGGCTTTGGAAGAGCGGGATGCCGCCTTCACCGCCTTCATCGGTCGAAGCTTCCTTGCGCGGCCGTGGAAAGCTCTCCCGCCTCAACCGGCTGGTCAGCTCGACCGCCTGAGCGCGGTCGTGGCCGTGGCCACAGATCTCAACATCACGCCTGAGGTCCTCGACGTTTGGCTGAAGCTGGCAGCCGACGATGACTACGAGGACGGCCCGCCTCTTGTGGACGCCCTCATCGAAGCCTGGCCGGAGCTCGAGCCATGAGCCTGTATCTGACAAAGGTCCACCTGCGGAGCTTCCGTAGCTTCGGCGACTTCCAGCTCGATCTGCCTGACCGGCCGGGTGCCCTGATCATCACCGGACCTAACGGCTTGGGTAAGAGCTCCTTCTTCGACGCTGTCGAATGGGGCCTGACCGGGGTGGTCAAACGTCTCGCGCAGCATCTGCGGCGCAACGACACTGAAGCAGTGTACCTGACTCGAGACGGCGCCAAACCTTTCTCCCATGCCGTCACCCTCGCGTTCGGCGACGGACTCGTGGAACGCACTGGAAATCCGTCTGGCCCCGTCGGGACCCCCCCAGGGGAAGTCAGCGCGCTGCTGGTCAGTCCGAATTGGCGCGAGGATGTAAACGACTTGAGTGTCTACCTCGCTCTGACGCACTTTCTCGGCCAGGGCGCGGACCAGCGGTTCATGTCTCGCGAGTCCACCGAGCAGTGGGAAACCTTACGCGGACCCTCGGGCGTAGAGCGGTTGGAGAAGATCTGGAAACGTCTTGGGGCCGTTCCCCAACCATTGCCCTGAATCGACGCGTGGACGCTGCGGCCGCTGAGGTCCGCGACGCTGAAGCCCGCCTCGCTCAATGGGACGCACTGATCCAGCGCCTGCGGCGCCTCGAAGGCCTCGCGGCGGCGGCAGGCGCGCTGTCTCGCTCCCAGATCATCGAAGCGGCGGCCGACTTACGGCGGCGCTTAAGCGAAATCGAGCCCAGCGTGGGTGACATCGAGCCGCCGGCAGAGGTCTCCGCGGACCTGGTCCAGATCGCGGATCTGTTGCTGGAGGCGAAGCTCGCGATCGAGACCCGTGCGAGGGCTCTTGCCTCTCTGGATGGCCTGCCAGCCCAATACGCCGACACCCAGGCCCGTATGGCTAGGGAAACGCAGGAGCTTCAGGTGCTCGAGGCTCGCCATCGCGAGAACCAGATCGCGCTCGCGGCGGCTATCGCACGTGCAGAACAATTGGAGCGGGAGCGCCGTCAGCACGAGGACCGCGCCCAACGTCTAGACGAGCGCGTTCGCCTTTTGCAGGCTGCCCAGTCTGACCTGAGCGAAAAGACGGAGGCCGAGGCCCGCGCATCATCTATCCAGACGGCCATCGCTGCGGCGGAGCAAGCACTGGATGCGGCGCGAAGGGGTTTGGTCGAGGTCGAGGGCGAGTTAGCGGCCTGGCGGGTGGCGCGGGAGGCTGTTGCCGTCGCCGAGGCGCGGCTTGCGTCGGCGGAGCTAATTGTAACGGAGGCTACGCCGCTCACCCAGCTTCAGGCCGCGCACGAAGCGGCTGTGGCGCGCCGCCAGACCGCCTTCGACGCAGCCCGGACTTTCGATGCCAGCGCTTTCGAGGCTGCGACCGCTGAGGCGGCGAAGGACGTCCAGGCGCGCGAAGCCGACCTACTAGAACTGCGGGAGCGGGTCGGCGTTATATCGGCGGCCGTAGCCAGTCTGGCCGCCCACCTGACAGATCATGACCTAGACTGTCCAGTCTGCCACACGCCCTTCCCGGAAGGCGAACTCAAGCGGCTCGCCCAGCTTTCGGCGAAGGAGACCGACGAGACCCTGCCCCAGGCGCAGCGCAGTCTTGAGGAGGCCCTCGCCCGCCAGCGCGAGGCGCAGGAGGGGTTGAACGGCGCCGCACGCGCCAGCGCTTCGCTCGCCACGGCGGAGACCGAGGTGGCCCAGTCGCAGGCGCTTCTCGAGGCTTTGCGGAATCTTGTTGCGGCGAAATTACAGGTCCTCGATCCCACTGCCGACCTGCTCGGAATGGCCCACGCGCGGCGCTCTTCGGCGAAGACGGACTTGGAGTCCGCCCGCCGCGCCCTCGCTTCGGAGGAGCCCTTGGCGGTTGAGCGCCAACAAAGGCGCACACTGCGCCGCGAGGACGTTCAGCGACTGGAGGCCCAGCTGCAACAGCTGAAGGCCGAGCGGGTACGCGCCGATGCGGACCGCACAGCGGCGGAGGCGCGGTACCAGGTGCGGCTCGGCGAAGAAGGCGTGGATCCCGCTACCCTGCCGGATCTCACTGCGCAGACCCAGGCGGACCACGATCGGGCGCTGGCGGCGCTCGAAGGCGCACAGGCCGCGTTGCTAGTATCGGCGGAGGCGGCCTCGGCCCTCAGTGCAGAGGGCATGGGGTTGGCGGGACAAATTAGCGGCAAGCAGCAGGCGCAGGCCGATTTGAGGTTGGAGCAGGACCGGTTCGCGGACCTATGGTCGGCCGCGGGTCTGACCGGGCCGCCCCGCCAGGGCAGCCTGCAGGCGCAGGTCGCGGACCTGCAGGCTCGACGCACCACGGTGGAGACGTTGGAGGCCGAGCGGCGGCGCCTGGGCGAGGCTCTTCAGGTCGCCGCGCGGCAGGAAGAGCTCGAGAATGTTCGGCGAGCGATGGAGAAGGAGAGCGCAGGCGAGACCGTCGAGGCCCATCGGCTCGCCCTCAGGGGGGCCGCCGACGCCGCCCGCGCCGGCTCCCAGCGCGTCGTCGCTGTCCAGAACGCGATCCTAGGTCTATCGGAGCGGCTGAAGGACGCGACCCAGTCCTATTCAACGGACTTCCTGGAACCACTGAACGCGTTGATCGCGGCGTACAACGACGCGCTGCTCACCGATCCCGGGACGTCGGTCGCTTTGAACACCGACTATTTCGCAGACCGCTCGGAGTTCAATACCCACCTGCGTGAGAAGAGCCGGGCTGGTGAGCAGGCGGTGGATCGCCCCGTGAACCCGCGCCTGATCTTAAGCGAGGGGCAGCTGGCGGCGAATGGTTTCAGTATCCTGTGTAGCGCAAGCACCTACTATCCCTGGTCTCGGTGGCGCGCCCTGCTACTGGACGATCCGTTGCAGCACAACGACGTCATACATGCCGCGGCTTTCTCAGACGTCATGCGGAACTTGGTGGAACTTGAGGGCTACCAGGTGATGATGTCGAGCCACGATCGCGCCGAGACCGAATTCCTAGAGCGGAAGTTCACGGCAGCACAGTTGCCCTGCACCGTGGTCCAGCTCATCTCGGACTCGCCTACTGGCGTCGCCTACGAAGTGCGCAACAACGTCATCGCAAGGGAAGCACTGCAGGCGGCCGAACTCCGCGCGGGCTGACCGCTCGCTCAAATTATGCGTCCCCTGCACGCTAATGCTGGAGGTCGCTGGGGTAGTCTCGCACACTCCCCAAATGGGCGATCGGGGCGGAACACATGCTGATGGTGGTTCTGGGCTAGCCAGGCGTTGGCAAGTCGGACCTCAGGGGCTTTCTCGAGAGCTATTTGTCCGGCCACCGCCTTGAAGCGGCGTCCCGTGCTTGAGGCAGTTCCCCAGCTTACGGGCAAAATATCAGCGGCTGCAGAAGATCAGATGCAGCTACAACCCATAGAGCCCCTTCCGCCGGAACCAGAATATCGTGTCCGGTCCTTTGAAGGGTCGCCTATCGGGAAGGAGACAAGTCCTCCTACTGGCGCAAAGCGCGCCTCGTTGGACATCAGCGTGCTTGGGGCCAAGCGTCGGTAAGGCCGGCCCAGACGGCCGTCCCGCCCCAGTAGGAACGGAGCTGCCAATTCTGGTTAGCCTGGGCCTCCCCTTGTGGTCCGGCGTCAGCCTTGGCGAGAAATGCGCTTGCGCTCCCGCTGCTGCTTTAGCGCCCAGGCCGGCCACGCCGTGCGGGCCTGGTGTTCACGGATGGGAGCCGGCGCGCGTTTGAGGAGGCGGCTAGGGACCCTAGGCCAAGCGAAGTTCTGTTGGTGCGGCGGCGTTCATCAACGCAATTGCCGATCAGGCGGACGAAGTCGCGCACGTCCGCGGCGGCGTCGCGGCAGGCGCGGTATTCGGCGAGCAGCGCCTTCCCCGCAATTCTCTGTGCCCGCGTATTGTAGGCCCAAGTTTGGGCACGGACTTCGCCGACCTTGAGGAAGCGCGCGCGGCTCTGGATAAACAGGGCATCGATATCGGCAACTAGATGAAGCGGCGCGTGGACGGCATTATTGCGGCGATCCTCGATATCGCTGATCTCGGCAAGCAACCAAGAAACATGGAGGCGCAACTCCTCGGTCCACCCGGAAGGTTCATACGGCATCGCGTTCACGGCCCGGCCGAGCCACTTGCGCTTCTGGCCATCAACGCGTGAACGTTGCCATTCCTCCAACTGGGCCGTGCGGTCGCCCCGCGTCAGGACGATACCATAGAGCCGACCTAGGTGCTCATGCAGGTCGTTCCAGGCCAGGGTCGTCTGGCCGATGGCGAGGGCGTAAGCACGGAAGGGTGGCTCGGTGAACCTCACGCTCATCAGGGATCGTAGGGCTTCGGGCGGCGCGTCCGGCTCGGGCTATTGTCGGCTTGAAGTGTAGCACCCGCGGCGGGCCCCAATTGGCCAAGGCAAGGTCCAATTGTAGGCGAGGCCTCAACGTCTGCTCATGGCGCAGAGCAGACTTGTCCCGAGACACCGCGGACGCCCCCCGCAGAAGCGGAAGACGCCCGCGCACCATCAAGCGGTCGTGACACTCGACACTTCGCTTGAACCACATCGCCTTCAGTAAGGCGAGCCGGAATGATCCGACTGGACTTCCACCGCAAAGGACGCGGTGGTGTGTCCATGGGTAAGGCGCGCTTCATTGAAAGAGAAATCGCAGAAGCCTCGCAGCAACACGTGCTGGATGTGCTGACGAGCCTGATCGAAGCCGCCAGCGAACACTGCGCCTCGCGATCTGCGCTCTCCGGCCTGGACTACTTGGATGGCCTCCTGACAGACGCCAAGGCGCTGAACCAGGCCTTGGACGTCATCGCCCGCAGGGCCGAGCCGTGACCCGCTCAGAGCTTCCGCGTCAGGTCTTCGATGTCACAGCTAAGAGCGACGGCGATGCGCTGCAGAACCACAACAGAGGGGTTCCGCCGGCCACGCTCGACCCCACTCAAATAGGTCTGATGCACCTCGGCGCGATGGGCGAGCTCTTCCTGCGAGAGCCCAAGCTCCCGACGGCGGGCCTGCAGGTTGCGGCCGACTCGCACACGAACGTCCATGGGGCCATGGCGCGTTCAAGCTTGATGTTTGGCCCATAGACTATAAGTCATAATTGAGGGGGAACACCTATGCGTGCACACACAAAGCCGATGGTCGTCACCGACCTGGGATCAGCCACCGAGGCGGTCCACGCCCTGGAGCGGATGCCGCTGGCGGTCCGCGGAAGCGGCGCAGCCTACGACGAGCGCTGGCTGCAGATGCTGGTCCAGAGAAACCCCAGCCTGCTGCCGATCGATCAGATCGAGCCGGGGCTGGCGGATGTCGTTCCGGTGTGTGTGGAACTGCCGGCGCCCTCGGGCTTCATGGACAACTTGCTGATGACCCCAGACGGGGGTGTGGTGGTGGTCGAGGCCAAGCTCTGGCGAAACGGCGAAGCCCGCCGCGAGGTAGTTGGGCAGGTGCTGGACTACGCCAAGGACCTCGCCCGGTGGACCTATGCAGACCTGCAAGCCGCGGTGCGCCGGGCCAACAAGGATCCTGGCTTTGATCTCTACCGTTTCGTCTGTGGGGCAGAAGCCGCTCAGGAGGACGAGGCCAGCTTCGTCGACGCAGTAAGCCGCAATCTGCGCCTTGGCCGGTTCCTGATCCTGATTGCGGGCGACGGCATCCAGGAGAGCGCTGAAGAGCTGGCGGGCTATCTACAGCGCCATGTCAGCCTGCACTTCACCCTGGCCCTGGTGGAGCTCTCGCTCTGGAAGTCACCCTTGGATGGTGGGGTGTTTGTCCAGCCGAAGGTCGTGACCCGGACGGTGCAGATCGAGCGCGCGGTGGTTCGGCTGGACAGCGGGGTGACGGTGGTCCCCTCCCAGATCCAGCCAGGAGCGGCCTCGGCCAAGCCGATGACCATCACCTCCGAAGGCTTCTGGGAAGATCTTGGCCAGAAGGCCCCAGGCGTCCCTGAGCGGCTGAAGGCCTTCCTGGCCCAGGTGGAGCCCCTGGGGGTCTATGCCGACATCCAGAACGGCCTGAACCTGAAATGGCGGGACGAAGCCGGACGGGTGTTTGGCTTTGGCCTAGTGGATAGGGCAGGGGGCCTGCAGACCGACTACGCCAACTACCCTCTGCGCAAGATCAACCGTCTTGACCTGGCCCAGGGCTACCAGCGGGCCGTGGCCGCGCTGTCGCCTGGCGCAACTGTCCGGGAAACCCCCGACCCCTGGTCCTGGCGGGTCGCCCGCGATGGCCGTGTCCTGGCGGTCAGGGATTTGCTCGATCACGCTGACGGCTGGGTCGCGACCATCGCGGCGCTGCAGGAGCAGATCCGATCGTCGGCCTCGATGGAGCCCTAGTCCTGCTCCCGATCCTCCGGGTCAGGGGCGTCGTCGCCCGGCTCCAGGAAGTACTGGCCAAAGTCTTCACGGACGCCCTCGATCAAGCGAAGCTCAGCTGGGGTCAGCGATCTCGCGATCTCGTCTGTGGTCGGCTCCCGTTCTCCGAACGCGTTGGCCCTGGTGAGCAGCTCCAGAGCCAGGCGCGCGTCTCGCGGGTTCTTACTGCTGATCCCGTTCTCGAGGATCCGCCTCACCACCACATCTGACAAAGGAACTTCGCGCACCTTGTCGCCGTCCTTGAGCTTGACCTTCCGACTGGCGGCCTCGCGCACAACCTCGTCCAGCGTCTTGGGCATCATCATGGGCTTCACCTTAGGACGGGTGCGCTTGCGGCTACGTCCCGACTCCCCAGGCTTGAACTGGGTGTGCTTGGGCGGCTTCTTGTAGCCGACCTCATAGTCACCTTCGGGCTTTTCCCTGTCCCGGCTCATTGGTCGGCCTCCGGTTCGCGCGCGCTAAGGTCAACATCGATCACGCCGGCGCGGGCGTCGCGGACCTCCGCGAAGGTCTGCCCCGTCGCCTCTAGGTGGGCGACCTTGCCAGTCAGGCTCTCCCAGCGTTGCAGGGTCAGATCCACATAGAGCGGATCAAGCTCGATCCCGCGGCACTGCCGGCCGGTGCCCTGGGCCGCGATCAGCGTGGACCCAGACCCCAAGAAGGGGTCCAGCACAATGTCCTTGGACTTTGTGACGTCGCGCAGGGCGTCTTCCAGCATCGCCACGGGCTTGGGCGTCGGATGGTCAGCCAGCATGGTGTTGGCGTCAGAGCCTAGGACGTTGGCTCCAGGATAGGTCCACAGGTTCGAGCGGTAGCGACCGTGACGGCCCAGCTCGACATTGTTGACGTGGGGCTTGTCGCCCTTCTTGAACATCGGGAGCATCTCGTGATGGGACCGATACAAGGATCCCATCCCGCCGTTCGTCTTGGCCCAGACGATCACGTTGAGCAGCGCCAGGCCAAGGCCTCGGCCTGTCCGGATCACCAGTTCGACGCTGCGCCAATCGATGAAGGTCCCGAGCAAACCGCCCTCGGCCAAGTAGGCGAGGCACAGAGCCATCCAGGCCTTGTTGAAGGCCTCGAACTCGCTCTCGGTCATCTCACCCGCTGCCATCGCAAACTCGCGATGTTCGCCCGAGGTGACATGGCCCACGACCGGGACGTTGTAGGGCTCGTCGGTCAGCACCAACTGGGCGATGTCGTCGCCCATCAGCTGCTTGTAGACCTCAGGGTCCCGCGCATCGCCGCAGATCACGCGATGCGTGCCGAGCCGCCAGATGTCGCCCGTCCTGGTGACGGGCGAAGCCTTGCGGTCAGGCACGGTAACTTCATCGCGCTCCGGGGGCTGCTCTTCCAAGGTCAGCAGGCCATCGATCTCCTGGGTGGTGAAGCCGGTGACCTCGAGCGTGAAGCTCGCTTCCTGCAGCTCGAGCAGGTCCTTCTGCAGGGCGTCGAAGTCCCAGACTCCGGTCTCTGCGGTCCGGTTCAGGGTGATCTTGAGCAAGTTGAGTTCGGCCGGGCTCAAGTGGTCCACGACCAGGCAGGGGATTTCCGTCAGGCCCAGCCTGCGCGCGGCCTCCCAGCGGCTGTGGCCGTCGGCGATGTTGTTCTGCCCATCAATCAGGACCGGCGTTACGAAACCAAACTGCTGCAGGGAAACCATGACCCTGGCGATCTGGTCTTCGGTCACCTTCCGGATCATGCGCTTGGCGACCTTGAGGTCGTCGATGCGCTTCATCACCTTGGGGATGTTCGGCAAGAGATCATTGCGCGGCGTAGGCGCAAAGGACCGCGTCTCGACGGTGGCCCTGCGCTCGGCGCGCAGGCGCCGATCTCTGGCGCTGATGGCCTGCTGGACTTGGCCAGGTCCGCGGTCTCGGTGGGTCGTCCTAGGCATGGGTAAGCCCCCGTTTCGAGTTTCAACGCGTGGCGCTGCTCGAAACTGGGGTAACGACCCACGGGGGTTCACCAACGCCTAGCGCCGATGTCTCCCCTCCATGCCGAGACCCGATGGGACGCTTCCCCAAGTCCGGAAGCTCCACAAGCCATGTGGTCGCTCCGCTGCGGCTGAGTCGGCAAGAACTTTGGGACTGGACATTCAGCCGCAGGCAAGCGGAAGTCGTCTCACCCCGGTTGGTCCCGGGCTCGTCTCGGTAGCGGCCGGCCTCATCGGTCGCCTCCAATCGACGAGGAAAACATGACCAAACTGACCGAAGCCCAGACCCGCCTACTGACCTTGGTGGCCGACACGGGCGACGCCGGCCTTGAGGCTCAGCCCGAAATGCGAGCGACGAGTGGCGCGCTCATCAAGCGTGGGCTGTTGATCTCTCTGCCCAAGGCCGATGGGCCGAGCCGGCTCCTGGCGACGACCGCAGGCCTGGTCGCCATTGGGCGTGAGCCCGAGGTGCAGGGCCCTGCGATCGCCCCCGCGCCGCGGGCACAGTCCGCTATCGACAAGCCCAAGCCTGAGCCCGGCAAGGGGCCCGGGAAGATCGATCGCCTGGTCGATCTCTTACGCCAACCGACCGGCGCGACGCTTGACGCAATGATGGCGGCGACCGGCTGGCAGGCGCACTCCGTGCGCGGCGCAATCGCTGGAACGGTTAAGAAGGCAAGGGGACTGAATGTCATCTCGACCAAGGTCGAGGGGGTTCGGATCTATCAGATCCTGTCCGACACCGAGGTCCTGTCAGCGCCTTGACCATAACTGCGAATCGTTGAGCCTAGCCGTTGCTGAAATCATGGAGGGTCAGCCGCCGAATGGCGTTGGTCCTCCAACCAACGGCAAAGCGAGCGGCTGGCCCGGTACGATCCGGAGACAGGCCAAATGGCGCTCGACAGCGCGGAACTTCCGCCCCCCACCCCAGATAACCTGCTTGCAGAAGCGATGACGCTGACCAGCGAAACGCCGTCCTGCGTGGCCTATCGGCTGATTGCCGCTTCCCAGGCCTTGCCCGTGCCGCCGCCCAATCTTCTCGGTGTCCTGAGTGACCGGACGGGGTTGCCGATGGCCCGACTCAAGATGGCTGAAGCCCATATTCAGCGGCAGTGTGACCTGAAGCGCAGTAGTCCCGCCGCGGCCTTAGCGCTCGATACCATGGCTCAAACCTATGAGCTCGGGCTGCATCTCGCCGTGAACCCAGATCGCAGTCTGATGGAGTTTGTAGGTACGCATTGGGCCCCGATGAGCGACCACAAGCTTCGCGGAGTCATGTCGCCCATGCTTCTGTGTCGACCCGACACCTATGGCGGTTCCGCGTCGATCGTGGACCGGGCGATCAAGTTGGTGAAGGACCTCGCGCCGTCTGCGGACGACATCATGTCAGGTGACCCGCCGCCGGTTATCAATGCCCTCAACGGTGAAGTCTGGATCGACGCCAAGGGGAACGTCTGCCGAAGAGTTCATAGGCCTGAGACCGGCATGCGTTATGTGTCCCCGGTCACTTATGAGCCCGAGGCCAAGGCGCCGCGCTTTGAGCAGTTCATCAGCGACATTTTCTCCCCGTTGCTGGAGCCGGAGCGCGTTGCCGCGCACGCGTTGGAACTCCTGGGCTATGCGAGCCAGGGGCGGCGCGACATCCCCACCTGCCTGTTTCTTTGGGGAGCGGGCGCCAACGGCAAGTCGACCCTGCTGCGTGTGCTCGAAGCCGTGGTGGGGCGTGAGCAGATCTGGAGCGGCGCGTTGAGCGGGCTGTCAGCTGACCGCTTTGTCCTGGCCAACCTTGAGAACAAGCTGCTCTTCGTCGAGGACGACGGTGAGGCAGGGGAGAATCTGAAATCCGGGCTTCTGAAGAAGATCTCGGAGAACAAGGCGATCGACACTCGTCGGGTCCGCTCGACGCATGGCACCTCGTTCAATTCGATGGTGATGCCCATCATCGCGACGAATGGCGTGCCCCAGCTGGATGACACTTCCCGGGGCATGATGCGGCGTCTCCACGTCATCCCCTTTCAGCGGCACTTCAAGCCCGAAGAAATCAAACTTGGTCTTGCTCAGCAGATCATCGAGACGGAACTCCCAGGGGTGCTGAACCTGTTTATCGCGGGCCTGTCTCGGCTGCGCGAGCGCGGTCACTTTGAGCCGCCCAAGGCTTGCCTGGAGGCGCGCGACAGCTTCATCGCGGCCGCCAACCCGTTGCGTGCGTTCCTGGATGAGAAGTGCGCCAACGCGCCGGGGCAGCGCGTCAAGACCAGCGAGCTCTATGCGGCCTTCGCGCACTGGTCGCGCAGCCAAGGCCAGCGTCCGCCGTTCCCGGCGCGCAACCTCAAGCCGCGGCTGGAGTCGATGGGATACATCGTCCGCAAGAGCAACGTGATGGTCATCGAGGATTTGGCCTTCAAGCCTGGGGAGCCCTAGCCAGTGAAACCTCGAAAAGATCCTCCCAGATCTCCCAATCTCGTGGACTTCAAGCCCCCGATGAGCGGTACTTCGACATCGACCTGACCCCTGGCCTCGGCCGTGAGCCCACGCCGAGGCCCAGCCAGTAGGGGCGGCGCAGCGGCCGCGCCCTTCATGGAGGGGTGTTTTGGCGAAGTTGGCAGATGACATCAGGGCAGAAGTACGCGCTCTGGAGGGGCTCGATCTGGAGGGGCTCCGGGCTGAGTGGCGGCGCAGATTCGGCGCGCCACCCAGATTGCGGTCCTCAGACCTGCTGGCGCGCTTGCTAGCTTGGCGCATACAGGAAGCTTGGTTCGGTGGCCTTAGCCCAGAGACCTTGAAGCTGCTCGGGCAGCGCGGTGCAGCAGGCGGGCCGGATCTGAAGCCCGGTATGCGGCTTGAGCGGGAATGGCGTGGACAGCTGCAAACCGTCGACGTCGTCGAACAAGGCTTCCGCTGGGAAGGACGCATCTACCCCAGTCTGTCCAAGGTGGCGTTCGCCATCACTGGCGTGAAGTGGAACGGGCCACGCTTCTTCGGGCTCCGCGATAAGGGCGCGGACAAATGACCAAGAAGCTTAGGTGTGCGATCTATACCCGCAAGTCGTCCGACGAGGGCCTGGAGCAGGACTTCAACAGCCTTCACGCTCAACGGGAGGCCTGCGAAGCCTACATACGCAGCCAAGTCGGGGAGGGCTGGCAGCTGGTGCCCACGGCTTATGACGATGGGGCTTACTCTGGCGGGACGATGGAGCGACCGGCGCTTGCCCGCCTGTTGGCCGACACCGAGGCCGGACGGATTGACGTTGTCGTGGTCTACAAGGTCGATCGCTTGACGCGGTCATTGGCCCATTTCGCCAAGATCGTGGAAATCTTCGACGCGCGATCTGTCTCGTTCGTGTCGGTCACCCAATCGTTCAACACCACCACCAGCATGGGCAGGCTTACGCTGAACGTGCTGCTGTCGTTTGCGCAGTTCGAGCGCGAGGTCACGAGCGAACGCATTCGTGACAAGATCGCGGCCTCAAAGGCCAAAGGCATGTGGATGGGGGGATTGCCGCCCCTAGGCTACGACATCAACGGTCGATCGCTTTCGATCAATGAGCCTGAGGCGTCGTCCGTGCGCTGGATTTTCAGGCGCTATCTGGAACTTGGATCGGCGCGACTGCTCGCTTCAGAGTGCCTGGCTGCTGGGATCCGATCGAAGCGCTGGATAACCCGTGCGGGTGTCGAGAAAGGTGGGGTCGCACTGTCCCGGGGCGCGATCTTCCACATTCTCACCAGCCGCATCTATCTGGGGGAGATCGCTCACAAGGGCCAGGCGCACCCTGGCCTGCATCCCGCGATCGTCACGCGAGAGCTCTTCGACAAGGTCGCCGAGGCTCTGAACGACAAGGCCGCTGTCCGACGCCAAGGCGCGGCGAAAGCAACGTCAGGCGCCCTCGCCGGCGTGCTCTACGATGCGACAGGGCGCCCAATGAGCCCGAGTTTTGCCTACGGCAAGGGCGGCCGGCTTTATCGCTACTACATTTCGATGGACCTTCAGGTCGGGGCCCCAATGGCTTCGGCGGCCGATGTGATCCGACGGATTCCGGCCGAGCCCATAGAGGAGCTTCTCGTCACCGTCCTGCAGCGATTGTCTGGACGGCGAGGTGTTCAGACCGCGGAGCTCGCGCGTTACCTACGCAAGGTAGAAGCCCGCGCCGAAGAAACGCACCTGGTCATTGATGCCCAGCACCTTTTCGATGGCGATCACCCCGACCTAGCGCTGGCCGCTATCCGTCAGGGGCTTAAGGCGGGCGAACAGGCTGTGCCTGAACGAGATGGTGGGGACTGCATTCGAGTGGTGCTGCCCATACGCATGAAGTTGCGTGGTGGGCGTCGGCGCGTCCTTGGGGGCGACGCCTATCAGCGTAGGTCGCCGAACCCTGCAATCGTTGCGGCCCTTAAGCGAGCGCATCGTGACCTTGCTGCTCTGCACGCCTCGCCGCTCACGGCTGGAGACTTGATCGTTGAGGCGCAGGCGCCGCCAACGCAACATGAGCGGCAGATTGGGCGGCTAGCCTTCCTGGCTCCCGAGGTGCAGCAAGCTCTGCTCCAAGGGCGACACCACCCGGGGCTTTCTCTCCGGTCTTTACTGAAGACTCCGATGCCCTTGGCCTGGGCGGATCACGCTGATTGGATCGCTTCCCTAGATCGAGAACGATAGTTCCCGTTCTGCCTGATTGAATTCCCTAAGGAGGCCCGACAGATTCCCTAATGTTGCATAGGGAATTCAGGGCCCACGGGCGTAAAATATGGCGCAAGATCAGCGACTTGTACGCGACTGACGTCCCGTCCTGGCACCGGATTTCTCAGTTTTTCCCGACTGAATTCCCTATTGCAGGGAAATCCGTCACGGTTTTCGAGGCGCGGAGACCGGGCCCATTTGGGGCCCAGAATTCAGGGTGTTCGTGGCCGTTATTTCGGCTCGGCTGACGGATATGACCGGTCCAAGTCCTGGAATGTCAGGACTTTTTGGGGCGGGCTGCGCTGCGGAGACTGGTTGGTGCGCCTACTTGGCGGGTCGGAAGGGACTCGAACTTTTCTCGCATTCCGATGGTCGGGCTGAACGCCCGGAGTTTCCGGCGCCATTTCGGCGAATCCGTCACCTCGGAACCGGTGATTTCTCATAACAGGGAAATAGGCGCGAGGTAGGAAACCGCCTGACGGATTGAAGGTTGGAGGTTCGAGTCTCCTCCGCTTGTTCCCAAAAAACTGAGAAAAATCAACGTCACTGCGTGGCGGCCCGGGAGGGACTCGAACCCCCGACCTTCGCTTTAGGAAAGCGCTGCTCTATCCTGCTGAGCTACCGGGCCGTGCGGCGCGGTGATAGCGCAATGGGGCCGGGCTTGGAACAGCCGGCGAGGGGGATTTGCGATGGCGCTCTTGCGGCCGTTCAAGGTGCTTTATGTCCAGGTGCTGATCGGCATCGCCCTGGGAATCCTGGTCGGCGCCCTGTGGCCCGAGACGGGCGTGGCGCTGAAGCCGCTGGGTGACGGCTTCATCAAGTTGATCAAGATGGCCATCGCCCCGGTCATCTTCTGCACCATCGCCGGCGGCATCGCCCGGATGAGCGACATGAAGGCTTTTGGCCGGCTGGGCCTGAAGACCCTGCTCTACTTCGAGGTCGTCTCGACCATCGCGCTCGCCGTCGGCCTCCTGGTGGGCCGTACGGTGAAGCCGGGCGAGGGGTTCAATGTTGATCCCGCCACCCTCGATCCCTCCGTCGCCGCGACCTATGTCGAGAAGGCCCACGAGGCGCCGAAGCTGTCGGAATACCTGCTCGACCTGATCCCGGACACCTTTTTCGGCGCCTTCGCCGAGGGCGCGCTGCTGCAGGTGCTGGTGATCGCCATCATCACCGGCTTCGCCTGCACGCGGATGGGGGAGTTCGGCCACAAGGTGGCCCACTTCCTCGACGAGGCCTCGAAGGTATTCTTCGGGATCATCGGGGTGGTGGTGAAGCTGGCGCCCATCGGCGCCTTCGGGGCCATGGGGTTCACCATCGGCAAGTACGGGGTCGCGGCCCTGGTCAAGCTGGCGGCGCTGGTGGCGACCTTCTATGCGACCTCGCTGATCTTCGTGATCGTGGTGCTGGGGATCATTGCAGCCCTGGCCGGCTTCTCGATCTTCAAGTTCATCAGCTACATCCGAGAAGAGCTGCTGATCGTGCTCGGCACCTCGTCGTCCGAGTCCGTGCTGCCGCAGATGATCGAGAAGCTGCAGCGGCTGGGCGCGGGCAAGTCGACGGCGGGGCTGGTGATCCCGGCGGGCTACAGCTTCAACCTCGACGGCACCAACATCTACATGACCCTGGCGACCCTGTTCCTGGCCCAGGCCACCAATACGCCGATCACCTGGCAGCAGGAGCTGACCCTGCTGGCGATCGCCATGCTGACCTCGAAGGGGGCAAGCGGAGTGACCGGCGCCGGCTTCATCACCCTGGCGGCGACCCTGGCCGTGGTGCCCAACATCCCGATCGCCTCGCTGGCCCTGCTGGTGGGCGTGGACCGGTTCATGAGCGAGTGCCGGGCCCTGACCAATCTGGTGGGCAACGGCGTCGCGACCCTGGTGGTGGCGCGCTGGGACAAGGATCTGGACCAGCAGACCCTGGCCCGTGAACTGGCCCACGGGCCGAGGCCAGCGTCCGCCGCGCCGGTTGCCGGCGCAGCGGACTGAGCGGGGCCTAGGCCGCGGCGCTCGGGCGCGCCTTCACGCGCTCGAACCAGGCCTTGACCCAGCCGGCTTCGTCCGGGATCGGCTGGCCGACCTGGGCCCCGAAGGCCAGGAAGGCGAACAGCAGGATGTCGGCGAGGCTGAAGCGGTCGCCGCAGATGAAGGTGCGGCCCTGCATCTGGCCGTCCAGCCACAGCAGGCGATCGCGGGCGATGGCCTTCAGGTCCGCGGCGCCTTCCGCGCCCACCAGCTTCATGCGCGACTCGAACATCGGACGGCCTTCCGAAGCGCGGAAGCCGTTGGCCATGGGCTCGCAGACGCCGAGGTCGATGCGGCGGGTCCACATGCGGGTCTCGGCGCGCTCTTCCGGGGTCGAGCCGATCAGGGCCGGCGTCGGGTGCTTCTCCTCGATGTACTCGCAGATGACGGTGATCTCGGTGATCGTCGCGCCATCGGAGAGCTCGAGCGCGGGCGTCTGGCCGGCGATGTTGACCTTGTCCGCATAGGGCGGACGGCGGTTCTCGCCGCCCATGATGTCGACGGTGACCTGCGGGATGGTCAGGCCCTTTTCGGCGATGAACATGCGCACCATGTGCGGGTTCGGGCCGACGGAGGTGTGAAGCTTCATGGCGCGTTTCCTCTTGTTATGAGGTCGCGAGTTGCGGGCGCCGATCCGGGCGCGTCAAGCCGGACCCGACGTCAAGCTTTCCCTCCTTTGGGTCAACCGCCTAGGCTTCCCCAAAACGGGAGGACCACATGGCCGAAGAGCCCATTCTGCTGAGCGATGACCCCGCGCCACACGTGCGGCGACTGACCCTGAACCGGCCGAACAAGCGCAATGCGCTGTCCAACGCCCTGCGCGGCGAGCTGTTTGACGCGCTGGAGGCGGCGGACCGGGACCCGGAGGTGCGGGTGATCATCCTGCGCGGCGCCGGCAGTTGCTTCTCGTCCGGATACGACCTGTCGAGCCTGGGCGAGCTGCCGTTCCATACCGCCGGCGGACAGGGGCAATGGGCCAGGCACGTGGTCGAGGGCTGCTTCCGTATGTGGGACCTGGCCAAGCCGATCATCGCCCAGGTGCACGGCTGGTGCCTGGCGGGCGGCTCGGAGCTGGCTGTGGCCTGCGACCTGGTCTACGTCGCCGAGGACGCCCAGATCGGCTATCCGGCGGTGCGGACCATGAGCCCGCCGGACAACCAGTACCATGCCTGGATCGTCGGCATGCGCGCGGCGATGGAGCTGATGCTGACCGGCGACGCCTTCGACGGGCTGGAAGCGGTGCGGCTGGGCTTCGCCAACCGCGCGTTCAAGGCTGAAGACCTGGAGGCCGGCGTGCTGGAGATGGCGCAGCGGATCGCCAAGGTCGATCCGGAGCTGGCGCAGCTGAACAAGCGGCTGGTGCATCGGCAGATGGAGGCCATGGGCATGCGCGCCGGCATCCGCGCCGGCACCGACCTGCATGCTCTCGGCTGGCACACGCCAGCGAGCCGCACCTACATGGCCGAGCTGCGCAAGGGCGTGACGCAAGCGCTGCAGACCCGCGACAGCGCCTTCGGCGACTACCGGACCAAGGGAGAGGGCCAATGACCGCGGCTGAGATCCAGGCCCTGGCGGACCGCTTCTTCAGCGCTATCGAGGCCGGCGACATCGCCGCGGTCGGCGACTGCTACGCCGACGACGTGGTGATCTGGCACAATGACGACAAGCTGGAGACCGACAAGGCCGCGAACCTGAAGGTGCTGGGCGGCTTCATCCGCATTGCGCCGAAGCGCAGCTACTCAGACCGGCGGATGATCCTGATGGAGAACGGCTTCGTGCAGCAGCACGTGCTGATCGCCGAGCGTGCGGACGGCCGACGCCTGGAGCTGCCGGCGTGCCTGGTGATCCAGGTGGCGAACGGCCGGATCACCCGGCTGGACGAGTACCTGGACTCCGCGACGGTGAAGGCCTGGAGTTTAGCCACTTGATGAAGTGGTATTGAAACCCGAAGCGATGCGTCAAAAACGGACGTATCAGACGGCGTAGACGGCGACAGCGGCCAGGGTCTGAAAGCCCATGGCGGTGTAGAGTTTTTCGCCTGCCTGGGTGGACAGGAGCAGGGCGCGGGTGGCGCCCTGGCTGTGCGCATGGGCCAGCAGGCCGGACATCACGGCCTGGCCCAGCCCCCGGCGCCGAAAGTCCGGATGGGTGGCGACCCTGTCCACCACGATGTCGCCGCCTTCGCCAAACGCGTAGTGGGCGGCCGCCGCGATGCGGCCCGCTTGGCGGACCACGAAGTGGAACACCCCGTCAGCGGCCGGCGCGCGGGCGTAGGTCGCGTCGGCCTCCAGTTCGGCCAGGGCGCGGGCGGTGGTCAGCTCCTCGACCGGATAGGACAGCGCCGCCTCGGGGCGGGGCAGGTGAACGGCCATGAAGTATTCGGAGGAGACCAGCACCTGACCGGGCGGCGGCGGCTCGGCCGGTCCGCGATCTGGATCAAAGACGGTCAGCCAGACGTCGCGGGCCAGAGGCTCGGGCGTCGGACGGCCCTTGACCGCGAAGTGCTCCGCTACCTGCTTGGCGCCCGGCGGATAGGCGACGAACACCCCGTAGGGCGCGGCGGCGATGCGCGAGCCGATGAGCCCGCGCGCGTGCGCATAGCCCTTCACAAGCGAGGAGAGGTCGGCGTCCATGGGGCTGGCTTAGCCAGGGCCGTCGCCGCGATCCAGCGGAGTTGCGGCTCGGGTCAGTCGAAGATGTCGAACAGGTCGAGTTTCTTCTTCTTCGGATAGCGGTGACGGTGGTCGTCGTCGTCCCAGCGGGGGCGGCGGTAGTCGTCGTCACGCTCGTAGCGCGGCGGTGGCGGCGCATGGGTCTGAAACGGCGGCGCCTGCGGGGCGGCGGCGCGCGCCTCATCCTCTGCGGCGGCCATCAGCTTCTCCAACTCGCCGCGGTCGAGCCAGACACCCCGGCAGGTCGGGCACATGTCGAACTCGACGCCGCGCCGGTTCACGCTGGACATGGAAGCGTTGCAATTGGGCCAGAGCAGAAGGGGCACGAGCGATCCTCTTGAATTGGATCGGGTGCGCCGCGCCGCGGGCCTGGGGGGCAGGGGAACCCCGGCATCGAGCGCACCCGATGCGGTCCGACATCACGATCTCCATGATCGTCAGAGGGGCCCGGCCCGCGTCTAGGATGTAGGGATGGGTTGAGGGGTTTCAAGGGGGCGGGACGTCTCCTCCCCCATGCGAATGGGGGAGGAGGAGGATCTATGCGCCCTTGATGGCCGCCTGCAGGGCTTCGGCGGTGACGGATTTCAGGACGTGGGCGGGGTTCTCGTAGATGCCGCTGTTGGCGCCGTGTTCGGAGCACTCGACGGAGACCACCCAGCAGCGGCCCTTGGTGGCGGCGTGGATCATGGCCTGGACGTTTTCGAACACATAGGCGGCCAACTGTTCGCAGCTCGCGCCCGGCACCACGCGGACCTCAGCCAGGCCGAGTTCGCCCAGGCGGACCAGCTCGTCGCGCTGGGGGTCGTCGTCGGCCACCAGCAGCTTGTGGTCGAAAGTGGCGTGCAGCCATTCGCGGACGGGTCCGAACCCGCCCTTGCCGAAGTCGATCACCCAGCCGCGATGATCCAGTTGTTCGGCGGCGAACACGAACTTGAAGCCCAGGGAGTAGCCGTGCAGCAGGTTGCAGTGGCTGTCGGCCGACCACTGCCGCATGGCGCAGGAAAGCCCGCGCTCGTTGCCGTAGTCCTTGGTCGAATAGAAGGCCATCGGGGGGATCCTGAAAGCACAACGCCCGGCCTTTCGGCCGGGCGTCGCAATACGCTCGGCGGGGCGCCTGCTAAGCGGCCGCGGCCTTGGTGAGGCTCTTGTTGAGGATGGTGATCGCGGCTTCGCGGTCGATGCGCTCAATGGCGGCGACTTCGCGGGCCATGCGGTCCAGGGCCGACTCATAGAGCTGGCGCTCGGAGTAGGACTGTTCCGGCTGGTTCTCGGCCCGGTGCAGGTCACGAACCACCTCGGCGATCGAGATCAGGTCGCCCGAGTTGATCTTGGCTTCGTATTCCTGGGCGCGGCGCGACCACATGGTGCGCTTCACCCGGGCGCGGCCCTTCAGGGTGGTCAGGGCCTGGCTGACGACATTGCCTTCGGCCAGCGACCGCAGGCCGGCGCCGCGCGCCTTGGCGGTCGGCACGCGCAGGGTCATTTTCTCGTGGTCGAAGGTGATCACATAGACTTCGAGCGAATAGCCGGCGACTTCCTGGGTCTCGATGCCCTGTACCTGCCCCACGCCGTGCGCGGGATAGACCACGTGATCGCCAACCGAGAATTCCAGACCGCTCTTGCTCATCAGCTCAAGTCCTTTCGACCTCGTCCGGCCGGCCTACGCGACGCCTGGTCAACCCCTTGCTCCAAAGACAAATAAGGCCCCTCCGCAAACCTTGCGCGGCGCCGAACCTCTTGAAACGGGATTAGACCTCTAAGACACCCTTCGCCTTGTTTAGGCGCACATCGGCCGGAAACGGCTCTTCTGCAGTTAAGACAGGGCGCGCCTTGGGCGCGATCACCGTGTCGTCTTTGACGATAGCATAAAATTCAGCCGATTGAAAGGCTTGCCCCCGGCGGCTGCCGCGCGCCTTCCCCAAGGTCCGCGGCAGGGCTTATGCCATAAGGGAGTCAGCGGGCGTCTTGAGGATGCTCCCCCTCTGGGGGAGCTGCCCCGAAGGGGCTGAGGGGGCCGGCGCGCAGCGACGGTATCCGACTCGGCTACCGCTTGCTGTCGCAAGCCGCCCCCTCCGGCCCTCTGGGCCACCTCCCCCAGTGGGGGAGGAGTGGGGATCAGGACCCCGTGCCGGGCTTTTCGCTGAAGTACTTCTCGAACTTGCCGGTCTCGCGCTCGTACTGTTCGCGGTCCGCCGGCGGCTCGCCCTTGACGGTGATGTTCGGCCAGATCTTGGCGTACTCGGAATTGATCCGCAGCCACTTGCCGTCCGGATCGTCCTCAGTGTCGGGCTTGATCGCGTCGACGGGGCATTCCGGCTCGCAGACGCCGCAGTCGATGCATTCGTCCGGATTGATCGCCAGGAAGTTCTCGCCTTCGTAGAAGCAGTCCACCGGACACACCTCGACGCAGTCCATGAACTTACATTTGATGCAGGCATCCATGACGATGTAGGTCATCGGGCGATCTCTTCCGGCGAACTTCCAGGGAGGGCCGGCGTTTTCAATGTGCGTGCGCCCGATGTCAATGGCGGCGGTCCGTCGCGACCCGCAACTTATCTGCAAGCGATGATAGGGCGGGCGGATCGCGGCCTGGAACCAGCTCCAGCACCTCCTCGGTCGCCGCTTCCACCGCCGCGCGGGAATAAAGCAGGGGCGCGTACTGGCCCGAGACCCACAAGGGGAACAGGTCGCGGAAGTGCGGGCTGTCGGGGTTTCCCGACTGGCCGGGGGTGTTGATCACCAGGCTGTTGTCCCAGGCGCCCACGTCCAGGACCATGCGGAACGAGGCCCCGGCGGTGAGGCGGAAGTCGCTCTCGCGCCAGGTGGCGGCCATGGGCGACAGGCCGGTTCCGCTCATCGGCGCGGGTCCTGCGCCGAGCGCGGCCTTTTGGTCGGCGGGGGCGAGGGGGGTGAGCGCATGGTGGAACTCCGCCACGTGCAAGCGACCCCAGCTCCAGGTCGTGACATCGGGACCCATGCGGCCGGTGAGTTCCTGCATGGCCGACTTCAGGGCGGTGAGCAGGACGGCGTCGCGGCCCGCCGTCGGGTCGGGGCCGAACGCCTGGTCCGGCGCCTGGAGGTAGCGGGTGACGGCGGCGAGGTCGCCCTGGCCCAGGATCGGGCGGGCGGCGGCGGGAGCGGTGCGGGCGATGACGGCGCCGCCCAGGTGCTTTGTCGCCCAGGTCTCGTAGACAGCCGCCGCCGCGCTGTGCGCGCCGGTTCGCAGGTCCCAGGTGCGCAGCAGGTTCAGGGCCTGGCTCACCTGCGGGTCATCGGACTTCAGGGGTTGCAGCAGGGCGATCAGCGGGCGGGCTGAGACGTCGGTCGGGTCGGTCTGCAGGGTGGCGGCGTCGCGGATGCTGACCTTGGGATTGGCCCCCAGCACCTCGCTGATGCGGTTGAGGCGCGAGGCGTTGGACCATTCGAATCCGACCTTGCGCTCGGCCACGGGATAGCCGTCGGGCAGGTTCATGGCGTTGGCGGTGGCGATCCAGCCCTGGGCGGGGTCCGCGGCGCTGGGCAACTCGTCGGCCTTCAGGAAGCCCGCCCACTCATAGCGGCCGTCGCCGGGCACAGGGGTCAGGCCGTCCCAGTTGGGTCGGCGCGGCACGAGGCCGGCGGCCACCCAGCCGATGTGGCCGGCGGTGTCGGCATAGACCTGGTTCTCGGTGGGCGCGCCCCAATGGTCGAGCGAGCCCTTGAAGGCCGGCCAGGAGGTGGCCGACATGTAGCCCGTGGAGCCGAAATAGGCGCTGGTCCCCGGCGCGCTCCAGGCGGTGCGCAGGGAAAAGGCGCGATGCTTGTCCGCCGTCTCGTGGATCACCGGGCCGTGGCGGGTGAACTTCAGGGTGATGGTGCGTGGCTTGGCCTCGCCCTTGACCACCAGCTTCTCCTGGACGAGGCGCATGGCCTCCCAGCCCTGGCCATAGCGGTAGCGGTTCGCGTCCTTCGGATCGGTCTCGTAGACGTAGAGGTCTTCCTGGTCGGCCGGGAAGATGGTCAGACCGAAGGCGGCGGTGGCGTTGTGGCCGATGGAGACGCCGGGCAGGGCCGGCTCGCCCGCCCCGATCACCGAGAAGCCAGGCGCCTCCAGGTGGGCGATGTAGCGCAGGGAGGGCAGGCTGTGCTCCCGGTGCGGGTCGTTGGCCAGGATCGGCCGGCCGGTGGCGGTGTGTGACCCGGCGATGGTCCAATTGTTGGAGCCGAGCGCATCGGGCGGAATGTCCAGGGCGGCGCGGGCCTGGGTTCCGCCGAACTTCACCCCTTGGGTGGCCAGCTGGTAGTCGTCGAGCACGTCGGCGGGGATGTCGCAGGGATCGAGGCCGGCGGGCAGCTTGGGCGCCCAGTCGGGTTCGAGGTTCTTGTAGAGCCGGGCGGCGTCGATCCCGGCGACACAGGCGATGCGGGCGCGACCGACCTCATTGGTCACGTTGCGGGTCAGGCCATGGCTGCGGATGCGGACCACGTCGTCCGGCGACCAGAGGTCGGGCTTTGAGCCCGCCAGGGCGAACTCCTTGGGCAGGGGCCGCGCGCCGGCCCGGATCTCGCGGACATAGGCGTTGATCCCGGCCACGAAGGCGTCAGTCGAGGACCGCGCGTCGGGGCCATAGCTGGCCCACTCGGTTTTCATGTCGCCCCGGAACAGGAACAGGCGGGCGGCGCGGTCCTGAGCGGCGTAGGCCGGCCCGAAGTCCTTGGCCAGCAGGCCCAACCCGCGCTTGCGCCACAGGTCGATCTGCCACAGCCGGTCGCGGGCGACGTTGTAGCCCTGCAGGAAGAAGGCGTCGCGGACGCTGCCGGCGTAGATGTGCGGGACGCCGTAGCGGTCGATGCGGATCTCGGCTGGCTTTTCCAGGCCGGCGACAGGGTGCGGGGCGGCCTGGGCCTGGGTGGTCAGACAGACGGCCGCGATGGCCAGGGCCAGGCGCTTCATGAGTGTTTCCCCCGTTTTGGCCATGGTGGACCTGTGGGCTCGCTCGGGGAAGAGCCGCATTGCCCCGTGTCATCCCGGCCGTAGCGAAGCGGAGAGCCGGGACCCATACGCGCGGGTCTCGCCGGATGGATCTGTGTCTATGGGTCCCGGATAAGCGCTGCGCGCTTTCCGGGATGACATCAGAGGTTCGCGAGGAGCTATTCCTCCAGCGCCGTATACAGCCCGCGAGCCTCGGCCGGGGGGCCGCGGCGCTCGCCCAGGGCTTCGATCTGGATGGCGATGAGGCGGCCGCCGACGGCGAAGACCAGGTGGTCGCCGGGCTTCACCGGCCGCGCGCACTTGTCGAGGCGGGTCTCCGGCGCGGCGCCGCGGGTCAGGCGGACCTTGCCCTCGTCCACGAACTTGGCGGCCAGGGTCCGGGTCTTGAAGAACCGGGCGCGCCAGAGCCAGACATCGGCGCGGCAGGCGTCCTCGCTCATGACGTCGCCTTCGCAGGTCGGCGTCGTTTCGGCCGGCGCCCGGCGGGCTTGGCCGGGCGGGGTGGCGGGGCCTTGAGGGCGGCCAGGGCGCCGAAGGGCGAGGCGGCGGGCGCGGCGGGCTCGATCTTGGGCGTCTTGGGCTTGTCGTTGCGGCGGCGCCAGGCCTGAGGCTCGCCGGGCTTGGGTTTGGCGGTGGTGGTGTAGCCCAGGGCCTTCAGCACCTCGCGCAACTGGGCCTCGGTCCAGCCCAGGGTTTCGCGGTCCTGCTCGGCGACCAGCACGGCGGGACCCTGTTTCGGCGCGGCCCGCAGCAGGCCGTCCAGCCGCTCCAGCGCCTCGACCGGAACCGCCCAGGCGCCGACGGCGCGCAGGCCGAAGGCGGCGAGCTGCAGGGGCGAGGGCGGCGGCTGGGGCAGGGGGGTGACGGCGTCGATGGCCGGCCGCCAGGTCTTGCCGACAAAGCCTTGCACGAACGCCATGGCCTCGGGCCGCAGCAGGGCGGGCAGCCAGATGGAGAAGGCGCCCAGGCGCACGCCCAAGCTTTTCAGGATGCGGCGCTCTGGCTGGCTCAGCGCCCGGGCCTCCTCGCGCACCAGGGCGCGGTCGAGCACGCCGCCGGCCTCGATCAGGCGGTAGGCGAGGCCGCGGGCCAGGCCCTTGACCTTGCCGTCGGCGACAGCGGCCTCGAGCCGCTTCAGTCCGCCCAGGCGGCGGCCGGCCTCGGCGGCCAGGAAGGCCTCGATGCGGCGGGCGGCGCGTTCGCGTGCGGCGCCGTGGCCGAGCTCGCCATAGAGCCGCACACGGGGCTGGAAGGCCGAGCCCCCCGCCAGGGACGCCGTGGCCTCGCCGCGCCACAGGATCACCCCGTCGGGCTGCAGCTTGAAGGCGTCGTCCGAGGCGGCGGCCAGCTGGCCCAGGCGCTTGGCGATCTCCGGTCCCACCGCGGCGACCGCGGCGGCGCGCAGGGCCTTTTCCTCCAGCATGGAGGCGCCGCGGGCGGGCTGGAAGGCGACGCCGGTGAGCCGGCCCACATGCTGGCCCTCCACCGTGACGTCGCCGGCGCCCGAGACCCCGGCCAGCATGTCCTCGCGCACGCGCAGGCCGCGCATCAGGGCGCTGGTCCGCCGGTCGACGAACCTCGCCATCAGCTTTTCGTGCAGGGTGTCGGAGAGCCTGTCTTCGAGGGCGCGGGTGCGACCCTGCCAGCCGGCGGCGTCGGACAGCCAGTCGGGGCGGTTGGCGGCGTAGGCCAGGGTCCGGACATTGGCCAGGCGGTTGGAGAGGGTGTCGATCTCGCCGTCCAGCCGGTCGAGGTGGCGGATCTGGCCCTCCATCCAGTCGGGCGGAATGCGGCGGTCGCGGCGGGTCAGGAAGCCGAACAGGTCGCGCAGCAGGCGGATGTGCTCTTCCTGGCTGGTCTTCCGGAAATCCGGGGTCTGGCAGATGTCCCACAGGCGCATCAGGGCCTGGCGGTCGCGGCAGCGATCGGCGACCTCCGGGTCCGAGGACAGCTGGCGCAGGGTGATCTCGTCCAGGGCCTCGGCCGAGAGCTTCAGCCCCTCGCGCTCCGGCGGGCGGGAAAGCGACCGCATCAGGTTGTGCAGGCTGGAGAAGTCGAGGTCGGCGTTGCGCCACTCGGCCGCCGTGACCGGCTCGAATCGGTGGTCCTGGACGGCGGCGACCAGGTCCTCGTCCATCTCGTCGCAATCGCCGGTGACGCCGAAGGTGCCGTCGGTGCGGAAGCGCCCGGCGCGGCCGGCGATCTGGCCCACCTCCTGCGGGTGGAGGTAGCGGTTGCGCTTGCCGTCGAACTTGCGAAGGCCGGCGAAGGCCACATGGTCGACGTCCATGTTCAGGCCCATGCCGATGGCGTCGGTGGCCACCAGGAAGTCGACCTCGCCGGACTGGTAGAGGGCGACCTGGGCGTTGCGGGTGCGCGGGCTGAGCGAGCCCATCACCACGGCGGCGCCGCCCCGCTGGCGGCGGATCAGCTCAGCGATGGCGTAGACCTGGTCGGCGCTGAAGGCGACGATGGCGCTGCGGCGGGGCAGGCGGGTCAGCTTCTTGGAGCCGGAATAGGAAAGGTTCGAGAACCGCTCGCGGCTGACGATCTCGGCCTTGGGCAGGAGGCGGCGGACCAGGGGCGCCATGGTCGCGGCGCCCATCAGCATGGTCTCGCAGGTGCCGCGCGCGTGCAGCAGGCGGTGGGTGAAGACGTGGCCGCGCTCGGGGTCGGCGCACAGCTGGATCTCGTCTACGGCCAGGAACTCGACCTGGCGGGACAGGGGCATGGCCTCGACGGTGCAGACGAAATAAACCGCGCGCGGCGGGACGATCTTTTCCTCGCCGGTGATCAGGGCGACGCGGCTGGCGCCCCGGGCCTTGACGATCCGGTCGTAGATCTCGCGGGCCAGCAGGCGCAGCGGCAGGCCAATCATGCCCGAAGCGTGGCCGAGCATCCGCTCCACGGCCAGGTGGGTCTTGCCGGTATTGGTCGGCCCCAGGACCGCCACGAGCCGTGGCGGCGCCGCGCCGGACGGGCGGTCACTCATGGGCTCGAAAGTGGGACGGGATTCGGCCGGCCACAAGCGCGGCCGCGTGAAATCCTCAAGCCTGCGCCAGGATGTCCAGCAGTTCGACGACGCAGAGGGCGGAATTGCGCGCCGCCATGGCCGCCATCTGCGGATAGGTCAGGTGGCTGTCCTCGCCGGCCAGGTCGGACAGGGTGCGGATCACATAGAGAGGGACGCCCCACTCCTCGGCGATCTGGGCGACGGCGCCGCTCTCCATGTCTATGGCGTCGGCGCTGAGCGCGGCGTGGAGGGTGTCGCGGGTCGTAGCGCAGTTCAGGAAGTGGTCGGCGGTGGTGATCCCACCCAGGGCCACGGGGGCGTCCAGGCGCGGGGCGAGGTGGTCACGAAGGGCCTCGAGCCGGGCGCGGACCTCGGCTGAGACGGGCGCCAGGGCGGTGAGTTCGTCAGCGCCTACTGGAATGCCGCCGGACAGGGTGCGGATGAAGGTCTCGCCGGCCACCAGGCCGTAGTCGTGGATCCCCAGCCGTTCGCCCAACAGGACGGCGCCGACCCCATAGGCGGGGTTCAGGCCGCCGGCGACGCCCGAGAAGATCAGGGTTTTGGCCTCGTAGACGGAGAGCAGCAGGGTCGCCGCGGCCGCCGCATTGACCTTGCCGATGCCGGAGAGGGCGACGGCGATCGCCTGGCCGTCGTGGGTTCCGGTCCAGACCTGGGTCGGGCCGAAGGTGCGGGGCGGATCCTCGGTGTGGAAGCGGGCCCGCAGGGCGTCCCGCTCCTCGGGCGTGGCGCAGAGAATGCCGTACACGGGCGGGCTCCGTTCTGAACCCGGCCTAAAGCCGCTCAAAGCCTTCTGGCGTCAAGGGTCGGCGGGGTCGGCGCTGCGACAAAACGTCTACCAAAGGCCAAGCTTGTTGTCGCCGACCCGCACAGGGTTAAGGTTCCACCAGGGGGCGAACTTCAGGGGTTACACGCATGACGATCAAGGCGTGCATCAACGGCTTTGCGCTAGCACTTCTAGTTGTCATCACCGCGGCCATGATCGTCGGGGGCGTGAGCCTCGCCCGCCTGCGGGTCGAGGGTCCGCTCTATCGGCAGATCGTCGACAGCAAGGACCTGGTGGCCGATGTGCTGCCGCCGCCTCTCTATCTCATCGAAGCCTATCTGACGGCGCGCGAAGCCGCCGGCGGCGACCTGACGCCCCAGGACGCCGACGCCAAGCTGACCCGGCTCAGGCAGGACTACGACCAGCGGGTCGGCTACTGGGAGAAGGTCGACCTGCCGAAGGATGTCCGCGGCCTGCTGCGCGATGGGGTGCTGCCGTCGGCGGACCGGTTCTGGGCGGCCTGCGGCGACCGTCTCCTGCCGGCCCTGAAGCGCGGCGACGCCGAGACCGCGCGGGCCGCGGTGGTCGGGCTACGCGGCGCCTATCTCGAACATCGCCGGGCCGTGGACGCCCTGGTGAGCGCGGCCGTGGCCCATGTGGGCCGCAACGAGGCCCTGGCCCGCACGGAGATCCTTGAGATCCTGGGCGCGATGGTGGTGATGAGCCTGGTGCTCTACGCCCTGCTGGGCGCCGGGATCATGATCCTGCGCACGCGGGTGCTGGCCCCGATCGTCGACCTGTCGACCTTCACCCAGCGCCTGGCCGCAGGCGAGTTCGACCTGCGCTCCCCCTCGATGAAGCGCCCGGACGAGGTGGGCGAGGTGGCGCGCTCCATCGACGCCTTCAAGGTCGGGGTCGTGGCCCGCGAAGCCGAGGCCGCCCGCCTGCGGGCGGAGAACGAGAGCGAGGCCGAGCGCCGGCTGTCGGCGGCGCGCGAAGCCGAAGCGCAGGCTCGCGAGGCGGTGATGCTGCGTCTCGCCGAAGGCCTGTCGCGGCTGGCGAAGGGCGACCTGACCCAGCGCCTCAACGAGGCCTTTCCGGAGGCCTTCGAGGCGCTGCGCGCCGACTTCAACGCCGCGGCCCATGCATTGAGCCAGACCCTGGGCGAGGTCGCCGAGATCGCCGGCGCCGTGGGCGCGGAGGCGGAGGACGTGCGCACCGTTTCGGACCAGATCTCGCGGCGCACCGAAGCCCAGGCGGCGAACCTGGAGCAGACGGCGGCGGCGCTTGAGGAGATTTCCTCGGCTGTGAAGGCCAGCTCCGAGAACGCCCAGGCCGCGAACCGGGTGGCCGACGCGGCCCGCGCCCAGGCCGAGGCCAGCGGCGCGGTGGCGGAAAACGCCGTCCAGGCCATGCAGCGGATCAGCGCGTCGTCGGGCCAGATCGGCCAGATCATCGGCGTCATCGACGAGATCGCCTTCCAGACCAATCTCCTGGCGCTCAATGCCGGCGTGGAGGCCGCCAGGGCCGGGGAGAGCGGCAAGGGCTTCGCGGTCGTGGCCTCCGAGGTCCGGGCGCTGGCCCAGCGCTCGGCGGATGCGGCGCGCGAGATCAAGGCGCTGGTGGAGAGCGCCGCCGCCGAGGTCGAGGCGGGCGTCGGCTCGGTGGCCGCCGTCGGCGACACCCTGGCCGGCATCGCCGCCCAGGTCGCGCGGATGGACACCCTGATGCGGGAGATCACCCGCTCAGCCGCGGAGCAGGCCGCCGGCCTGTCCAGCGTCAGCCAGGCGGTCAGCCAGATGGACATCGCCACCCAGCAGGCCGCCGCCCAGGTCACCGACGCGGCCCACGCCAGCGACGCCCTGTCCAAGGACGCCAGCCTGTTGAAGCAGTTGATGGACCGTTTCCGCACCAATGGCCGGGCTTCGCAGCTGGCGGCCTGAAGCCGGCTTTCCGCCGCGCCTGAAGTCTCCTAGCCTTCCGCTCCGGATCGCTTGAGGGGAATGATCATGATGCGCGCAGGTATGATGGATCGGCGGGGCCTGCTGGCCGGGGCGGCGGCCGGGGGCGCGATGCTGACGCTCGGGGGACGGGCGAGCGCCGCGACGCCGGACCTGAAGGCGATCCGCGCCCAGATCGACAAGCGTCACGACGAGGCGGTCCAGCGGCTGCAGACCTGGATTCGCCAGCCCTCCATCTGCGCCGAGGGCGTGGGCATGGAGGAAGGCTGCAAGCTGACCATGGAGATGCTGAAGGACGCGGGCTTCCAGTCCGTGACCCGCATGCCCACCGATGGCGCGCCGGGCATCTTCGCGACCCTGGACGCGGGCGCACCGCGCACGGTGGGGCTCTACTTCATGTACGACGTGAAGCAGGTGAACCCGGCCGAGTGGATCTCGCCGCCCTTCGAGGCGAACCTCATGGACAAGCCGGGCTTCGGCAAGGTGCTCTATGGGCGCGGCGCCGTGAACCAGAAGGGGCCGGAGGCGACCTTCCTGGCCGCCCTGCACGCCATCCGCGGGGCCGGCAAGAAGCTGCCGGTGAACCTGGTGCTGGTGGCCGAGGGCGAGGAGGAGATCGCCTCGCCGCATTTCCCGCAGGTCGTGCGCCGGCCCGAGGTGCTGAAGGCCCTGTCCAAGTGCGGCGAGGTCTGGATGCCCATGGCGGGCCAGGACCCGGACGGCTCGGTCGGCATCAACCTGGGCGCCAAGGGGGCGGTCGAGCTGGAGCTGATCTCCACGGGCGCCAAGTGGGGCCGTGGGCCGGCCAATGACATCCATTCCAGCCTGAAGGCGGTGCTGGACAGCCCGGCCTGGCATCTGGTGCAGGCGCTGACCACCCTGGTCTCGGCGGACGGTAACGACCCGGCCATCGACGGCTGGTACGAGCACGTGAAGCCGCTCACCGCCCGCCAGAAAGAGCTCATCGCCCAGGCCGTCGCGGCCCAGGACGAGAAGGAAGTCATGAAGCAGATGGGCGTGCAGCACTGGGTGCGCGACCTGCCCTACCAGGCGGCGATGGAGCGCCTGGCCGCGGAGCCGACGGTGAACATCCAGGGTCTTGTCGGTGGCTATACGGGCGTGGGCGGCAAGACCATCCTGCCGAGCCGTGCGGTGGCCAAGATCGACCTGCGTCTGGTGCCCGACCAGACCGCGGCCGACTGCATCGCCAAGCTGAAGGCGCACCTGGCCAAGCGCGGGTTCGGGGATATCGAGGTGAAGGTCACGGGGGGCTATGACCCGACCCAGACCGAGGAGACGTCAGGCCTGATCCAGTCGGAGCTGGCGGTCTATCGTCGCCGAGGCCTGACGCCCTTGATGAACCCCCGGCTCGCGGGCTCCTGGCCGGGCTACATCTTCACCGGCGCGCCGGTGTCCAAGCCCGCCGGTCACTTCGGACTGGGCCATGGCTCGGGCGCGCATGCGCCCAACGAATACTATGTGATCGAAAGCTCGAACCCGAAGGTCGAGGGCATGGACGGGGCGACCCAGTCCTATGTGGAGTTCCTCTACCAGCTGGCCTCGACGCGGTAGGGGGCGGCGCTTCATCCTCCCCTGCAACGCGGGGGAGGAGCTAGAGCGCCAAGTTGCTCCCCCTCTGGGGGAGCTGTCGCGGAGCGACTGAGGGGGCCGGCCCGCAGGGACGGACTGCTGAGACGGCTACCGCTTGCTGGCGCAAGCCGCCCCCTCCGGCCCTCTGGGCCACCTCCCCCAGAGGGGGAGGAGCCTTTCGGCCTCAGCCCTTCTTGGCGCTGGCGATGTAGTTGTCGATCACCTGGTCCAGGACGGTCAGCGGGGTGCCGCCGGCGAGCAGGCCCGCATCGTGGAACTTGCGGATGTCGAACTTGCGGCCCAGGGCCTTCTTGGCGCGCTCGCGGCCGTTCAGCCAGGTGATCTTGCCGACCATGTAGCTGGAGGCCTGGCCCGGCCACACGCAGTAGCGCTCGACCTCGGTGATGGCGCTGGCCTCGTTGTCACCGATGGTGTCGATGAAGAACTTCAGCGCCTGCTCGCGGCTCCACTTCTTGGAATGCATGCCGGAATCGACCACCAGGCGCACGGCCCGGAACATGGCGTCGTGGATCATGCCGATGTGGCCGAGCACGTCGTTGTCGTACATGCCCATCTCCACCGCCAACTGCTCGGCGTAGAGCGCCCAGCCCTCGGAATAGCCCGAGAAGCCGATCACCTTGCGGATCAGCGGCAGGTCGCCGGCCTCGTTGTTGAGGGCGAGCTGCAGATGGTGGCCCGGAATCCCCTCGTGATAGGTCAGGGTCGGCAGGGTCCAGGACGGGTTCTCGGCCGTGTCGCGCAGGTTGATCCAGTAGATCCCCGGGCGCTTCCCATCCAGCGACGGCGAATTGTAGTAGCCGCCCGGCGCCCCGGCCTCGATGGCCGGGGGCACGCGGCGGATGTCCAACGGAGCCTTGGGCAACTGCCCGAAGTACTTGGGCAGCTTGGCCGAGATGATCTTCACCTGCTCGTTCAGGTGGGCCAGCAGCTGCTCCTTGCCCGCGTCCGTGTTCGGGTAGTGCTGCTTGGGATCCTCGTACATGGCCCGGTAGCGCTCGCCGACGCTGCCCTTGGTGTAGCCGGCCTTCTTCATCAGGGCGTCGGCCTGGGCGCCCAGGCTCTTGCACAGCTCCAGGCCCAGCTTGTGGACCTCCTCCGGGGTGATGTTGGAGGTCGTGTATTGGCGCAGGGAGGTGGCGTAGTACTCGTCGCCCTTGGGCAGGCGCCAGACGCCGGCGTCGTGGGTGGCCTTGGCGCGCAGGGACTTCAGCAGGTCGGCCTGCCGCTGGAGGGCGGGGCGGACCTTCTCGGCGTAGAGGCCCTCAGCCTGGGCGGCCCAGTCGCCGTCGATCTTCTTCTCGGCCGTGCGGCGCACGATGCTCTTGACCACCGGCGCGTCGGCGGGGGCGTAGGCCAGGAAGGCGTTCATCTGGGTGAGCGCCTTGTCGAGCACGAAGTCGGGCGGGGTGACGCCCAGGCCCACGTCGTGGCGGACCACCTCGGCTTCCTGGTCCATCAGACGGCCGAAGGCCTCGAGGCGGGCCATATAGGCGTCGGCGTCGGACTTGGTCTCCAGGACGTGCTGGTTGTCCAGGAAGTCCGGCATCGACTGGTAGGAGCCGGTCAGCTGGGACAGGACATAGGGTGCGCCTGCGCCCTGGCCGCCGTACTCGAACTTGCGGTTGCCCTCGTCCTGGACGTCCAGGGTGAAGAGCACGGTGTCATAGTTGACCGCGTCCATGCCGGACAGCTGCTTGCGGTCGATGGCCCGCAGTTCGGCGATCTGCTTGGCGGTGTTGGCCTTGTTCTCGGCCAGGGCGGTCAGGGAGAAGTCCGACAGCTCGGACTTGGTCCAGGCCAGCACGCCGTTGTCGATGCCGAGATATGTCGGCAGCTCGGGCGAGCGGCGGAACGACTCGGCCATGGCCCGGTCGAACATGGCGTACATCTTGGCGGCCTCGCCCGTGGGCTTGGCGGCGGCGGCGGCCAGGGCCGCCTTGGGCAGGGCGGCGGCGGCGCCGAAGGCGGCGGCGGTGGCGAGAAGGTCGCGACGGCTGTGCATGTGGTCTTTGGTCCCCTGGGCGTGCGCAGTTTGTCACACCTGTTACGCCAGGGCGGGCGGCCTGTGACCTTAAATCGTCGTAAGGCGGGCTCAGAGGTGGCTGTCGATGTCCATGCTCTGGTGCAGGATGCGCACGACCTCAATGCCGTCGGAGGTCAGCCTGTAGAAGACCGGGTGGGAGCCTGAGCCGATCTTGAAGTAGCCAGGCCGGATGTCATCGCAGGCGCGGCCTTGCCGGGGACGTGCGGCGACGCCCTCAAGGGTCCGCTGCAGCTGGCGGACATAGCGCTCGGCCTGGGCTACGCCCCATCTCTCAACTGTGAAGTCCCAAATGTCCTCAATGTCCGACTGCGCACGCGGTGTGAGGACATAGGACGGCGTCACGGTCAGGCGCCTCGTCCAGCCTTGCGGTCGAGGAAGGCGTCGAAGTCGAAGGGCGTCGCGGGGCCACTTTCCTCGCCCGCGACCAGCGCAGACCGCAGAGCCTCGAGGCGAAGCTCCCGTTCCTCAAGCAACCTCAGGCCAGCCCGCACGACATCGCTTGCCGACCCGTAGCGGCCCGTTGCGACCTCCTGCTCAATAAAGCTGCTGAAGTGATCGCCGAGGCTGAACGATGTGCTCTTGCTCATGCGAGACTGATACCAAAAACTGGTATTCGCGCAATGCCGCCTAGTCCAGCGTCCGGCGATACCGCGCCATGGCCAGGGCCGTGACGACGCAGACGAAGGCGGTGAGCGCCGCGAGTTCGCGCCACATGTCCGGCAGGGCCTGGCCTTTCAGGAGGGCGCCGCGGACCACGCGCAGGAAGTGGGTGACCGGGATCGCCTCGCCGAGGACTTGCGCCCAGATTGGCATGCCGCGGAAGGGGAACATGAAGCCGGACAGCAGGATCGAGGGCAGGATGTAGAAGAAGCTCATCTGCATGGCCTGCAGCTGCGAGCGCGCCACGGTGGAGATCAGGAAACCCAGGGCCAAAGAGCCCAGGATGAACAGGGCGATCCCCAGGCCGAGACCGGGGCCCGGCGCTTCCATCGGCACCTGGAACAGGGTGCGCGCGATGATCAGGATGATCACGGTCTGTATGAGGCCGACGGCCACATAGGGCGCGAGCTTTCCGATCATCACCTCGATGGGCTCGACCGGCGTCGACAGCAGGCTCTCCATGGTGCCGCGCTCGGCCTCGCGGGTCATGGACAGCGAGGTCATCAGCACCAGGGTCATGGACAGGATCACGCCCAGCAGGCCGGGCACGATATTGTAGGCGGTGACGGCTTCGGGATTGTAGCGGCGGTGAACCACCACCTCGAACGGGCTCCTGGCCTGGCGCTGGGCCAGGGCGCCGCGCAGGTCCCGCGACAGGGCCTGGGCTGGCAGGGCCGACAGGGCGGCGACGGCGCCGTTGGTGGCCGTGGGGTCGGTGGCGTCGGCCTCGACCAGGATCTGAGCCTTGTCGCCGCGCACCACGCGGCGGGTGAAGTCGCCAGGGATGGTGATGGCGAACTGGACCTCGCCAGAGCGGACCAGGTCGTCCAGTTCGGCGACGCTGCGCGCCTGGACCGTGAGGTCGAAGAACTCGCTGGTCTTCAGCGCGGTGACGATGGAGCGGGCGAAGGCGCTGTCCTCCTGGACCAGGACGGCGGTCGGCAGGTGGCGGGGCTCGGCGTTGATGGCGTAGCCGAACAGCAGCAGCTGGATCACCGGCAGGGCCAGCATCATGGCGTAGGTCAGCCGGTCCCGGGTGAGCTGCTTGAACTCCTTGATCAGAACCGCGGCGATGCGGGTGGCCGAGATCCCGCTCATTGGAAGTTGTCCTGTGACTGGTCCATCAGCCGGATGAACACGTCCTCCAGGCTGGGGGCGGTCTGCGTCCAGATGAAGGGCTCGCGCCGCCAGGGGGCGATGGCGGCCTCCAGGGCGGCGCGGTCGGTCCCGGAGACATGCAAGGATGCGCCGAACGGGGCGGCCATGGCGACGCCGGGCCGGGCGGCGATCTCATGGGCCAGGCGGTCGATCCCCGGACCCTCGCCGTTGAAGGTGACCAGGCCCGAGCCGGCGACGACCTGGTCCGCCGTGCCGCGGGCGATCAGGTGGCCATAGGCGATGTAGGCGATCTCGTGACAGCGCTCGGCCTCGTCCATGTAGTGGGTGGAGACCAGCACGGTCAGGCCCTGACCCGCCAGCTCGTGGATCTCGTCCCAGAACGTGCGGCGGGCCTTGGGGTCGACCCCGGCGGTGGGCTCATCCAGCAACAGGAGCCGGGGTTCGTGCAGGGTGGCGACGGCCAGGGCCATCCGCTGCTTCCAGCCGCCGGACAGGGTCCCGGCCAACTGGTCCCGGCGGCCGGCGAGGCCCAGGCGCTCCAGGGCCTGGTCGACCCGTTCGCGGCGGCGGTCGAGGCCGTGGACGCGGGCGGCGAACATCAGGTTCTCGGCGATGGTCAGGTCGTCATAGAGTGAGAACTTCTGGGTCATGTAGCCGACCCGGCGCTTGATGGCGGCGGCGTCGCGGATGATGTCGAGGCCCAGGCAGGTTCCCGTCCCGCTGTCCGGGGTGAGCAGGCCGCAGAGCATCCGAAGCGTGGTGGTCTTGCCCGAGCCGTTGGGACCTAGGAACCCGCAGATGCGGCCGGTGGGCACCTGGATATCGACATCGGCGACCACGCGCTTGTCGCCGAAGCTCTTGTTCAGGCCCCGGACGTCGATGGCCAGGGGCTCATTCACTTGGCGCGCTCCAGAGGGGTGACGTCCACCGGCTGACCGGGGTTCAGCTGCACGCTGGGCTGGGCCTCAACCAGGTACACCAGCCGGTCGCGGGCCTCGCGGCTGTAGATCACCGGCGGAGTAAATTCGGGCCGGGGGCTGATGTAGGTGATGCGGGCGGTGAGGCCGGCTGCGCAGCCGTCGCAGGCGAAGCGGACGGTCTTGCCCGGCCCATAGGCCGACAGGGCCTGTTCCGGCACGAAGAAGCGCAGGCGCACCCGGTCGTCGGGCAGCAGGGCCAGGATCGGCTGGTTGGCCGGGACCCATTCGCCGGGTTGGTAGAAGACATCCTCGATGCGGCCGGCGGCCGGCGCCTTGGGGGCGATGTCGGTCAGGCGGGCCTGCGTGGCCGCAAGGCCCGCGCGGGCCTGTGCGACCTGGGCGTCGGCGGCGCGGATCTGGCCCTCGCGGGCGCCGAG
>NZ_JBHTLQ010000031.1:0-47283 GCF_042679085.1 Phenylobacterium conjunctum
CCGGGCCGCCCGGGCCGGCCGCGACGCCGCCCGCGAGGGCCTGCGCGAAGGCGTCATCGCCGCCTGGTCCGAGCTGGAGACTGCGCGCCTGATGCTGAGCGCTTCACGCGACCGCGCCACCGCCGCCGCCTCGGCTCTGGACAGCGTCCGCAACGAGGTCCGCGTGGGCCAGAAGCCCACCCTCGACCTGCTCAACGCCGAGCGAGACCGCCTGGCCGCCGACGCCGCCGTCATTCTGGAAGAGGGCAGGGTGGTCGCCGCCGCCAGCCGCCTGAACGGCCTTATCCGGGGCGCTTGAGCCGCCCCATCCGCCTTGATCCACGCCGGTTCGCCGCCGCGGGTCCGTTCCCGCCTCGCCGCCCCACGTCCCCCCTGACGCCTGCGGCGGGGCGGGGACGTCAATGCGAGGCGGACTGCTCCGCCGGCGCCACCATCATCCGCACGGTGGGGGTCGAGGCGCCGACGACTTCCAGCAGATGCCGGCCCGACGTCAGGGTGAAGACCACGATCTTGCGCACGCCGCTGCAGGCCGGGCCGTGGCTATGGCGGATCGAGGCGACGGCGCCGCCGTCTCGCACCACCTCGATCCAGGCAGGCGCGCCGAGGGCCACCTGATAGTCGCCAGCGGCTGCGACCTCGAAGGCGACCAGTCCGGAGAAGCTGTCTGGCGCGCCGAGCTTGGTGGGTGTGACGGGCAGGGTGACCTGAGTGGTCGGCGCAAGGGTCAGATCCCGCGCCACACCCAGCGTCAGATCGCCCGTCTCGGCGGTTGGCGGCGCGCCCCAGGTCGACAGGCTGGCGGGGAGGGGTTCGCAGGCCTGCGTCGCGGGGTCAGCGGCCGCGCCTGTGGCGCAGAGGATGAGGGCGAGGGCCAAACCAGCGGCGCGCATGGAAATCTCCGTTATGTATGTTGACTACATAACGTGATCCCGGGCCTCAGGCGACCGCCATCTCCGCATCCGCCTTGGGCAGGCCGGCCTTGGCCAGCATCCGGGCCTGGGTGGCGCGGCTCTGGTAGAGGAAGGTGGCGGGCAGGCCGAGCCGGACGCTGGCCTGGCAGGGCGGGCTTTCCAGGTCCGGGGTGCGTTCGGCGACGGCGCCGGCGGCGCGCAGGGCCAGCTTGTCGAACAGGGTCAGGTCGTACTCCCGGCCCAGCTGCAGGCGGTCGCGCACCAGGGGCGGCAGCAGCGAGACCGAGGCCCGCGCCAGGGCCCGGTGCAAGGCCTTAGGCGCGCCGGGCGCGGCCTGGCCGGACTGGATGATGCCCAGGAACTCGCCGACGATGGGGTGCGGCTCGAACCGCGGCGCCAGCTTGTCCATCATCGCCATGAAGTCGGCGTTGGAGGTGGGCGAATGCTGCACGCCATAGAGCTTGGCGACCGGCGCGCCCTCGCGCCAGAACCGGGCCTGGTCGGCCTCGGACACCTTGGCGACGAAGCGGTCATAGGCGTTCAGGAACCCGTAGGCTGCGGTGGCGCTGACCCAGTCGAGCAGTTCCGGGTCCAGGGCCTTGTAGGCCTCGCCCTTGGGGGTCTCGCCATTGACCCGGGCGTGCATGTTGGTGACGCCCTGGATCACCCGCCGGGCCGCGGCCTGGGGGCCATAGACCCCGACCATGGCCGCCACGCCGGTGCGCTTGGACCGGCCGATGGGGTCGACCTTGTAGGTCGAGTGATCCCAGACCCCAGAGCGGATCCGCGCGTCGGCGAACTCCAGCAGCACCGCCGCCACCCCGCCCACGGCCAGGGCGATGGGGTTCTTGTAGATGCGCCAATGGACGCTGTCCGGCCCCAGGAAGGCCGGCGCGCCGGGCGGGTTCGCATAGTCCAGCGTCCAGCCCAGGTAGGAGGTCATCTCGGTCATGGGGGCAGAATCCGTCCGGAGCCCGTCGGACGCAACCTGTGAATTCCGATAGTCTCACTCCCTCTCCCCATGAATGGGAAGAGGGAGTGCAGTTCACAGCCCCCCGCCCAGCGCCATGATCCGGCTGCGCAGCAGCTCCATGACCAGTTCGCGCGGCCGGCCCGGCGCGGCGCCGGTCAGGGCGGCCAACGACGGGCCGAACAGGCCGGCGCCCAGGGCCAGGATCACGCTGAGCAGGACCAGGTCCCGCGCGGTCGCCTCGTCCAGGCCCTCGCGCACCATCCGTCCCCGAACTACGGACTGCACCGCCTCGCCCACCACGGTCAGCCGGTCCATCTCGTCGGTGAGCTGCAGCCAGGCCGCCAGCCGGGCCGCGCCCGGCGCCTCGAAGGCGTCGAACAGGGCGTCGACGCCGCTCAGCGAGCGCCAGGCCGGGCCGGTCTCCGGGGGCGGAGTGTCGAGGATCTGCTCCACCAGTCGGCGGATCATCCGCTCCGCCAAGGCGGCCTGGACGTCGGCGATGGAGCCGAAGTGATGCAGCACCGTGGCGTGCACCACGCCGGCCGCCTTGGCCACATCGGCGAGCTTCAACGCCTGCGGGCCCTTCTCGGTCAGCAGGGCCTCTGCGGCGGCCAGGATGTTCTCGCGCGCGGCCTCAGCCGAGCGGCGCACACGGGGCCGTGCGCTCGCCTTGGCGTCTTCTATTGACATTTTTGTTGATAGCGCCATCTTACTCTCATCCTCCCCTTCCTAGCCCTGTGCAAGGAGACGCGCCATGAGCACCAAGACCACCCCCGCCGACGTCCACGTCCTGCCCCGCGACATCCGCTTCGATGTGGATGCGGCCAAGTCCGGCCATTGGCTCAGCGGCGACCCCGTGGGCACGGCGGTGTTCAACGCCCTGTCGCTCACCTTCCCGGATGGCGAGCGGCTGTTCATGGACGCGGTGAAACACTACCGGCCGCAGCTGAAGGGCAAGCTGCTGGACGACGTGAAGGGCTTCATCGCCCAGGAGGCCATCCACTCGCGCGAGCACCATGTGCTGAACCAGCTGATCGACCGCGACCGCTATCCGGTCGCCGAAGTCGAGGCCGAGATCCGCGAACGCGTCAGCATCGCCCGCAGCCGCGGCCCGATGGCCATGCTGATGTCCACCATCGCGCTCGAGCACTTCACGGCCATGATGGCCGAGATGCACATGGCCCATCAGAACCTGTTCGACGACGCCGACCCTGGCATCGAGCGCCTGTGGCGCTGGCACGCCATGGAGGAGACCGAGCACAAGGCGGTCGCGTATGACGTCTTCATGGAGGTGACCAAGGACTGGTCGCCCTTCCTGCGCTACCGCCGCCGGGTGATCTCCATGGCCTTCATCACCTACATGTTCAGCCGCAACATCACTCAATACGCCGCCCGCCTGCTGGAGGCCGACGGCTATGCGCCCAAGGCGGCGCTGAAGGCGGTGAAGCAGTACGTCTGGAAGACGCCCGGCATCTTCAGTCGCGGCTGGAAGACCTACCTCGCCTGGTACCGCCCGGGCTTCCACCCCTGGGACGATCCCGTGCGCCCGGAAATGGAAGCCTGGAAAGCCGACTTCGCCGAAGCGCTCGCGCCGAAGGCGGCTTGAGGCCGGCGCGCTTCAGGTTTGAACCACGAGCGACACGAAATACACGAACGGGGCCGAGTCCCTCTTGGGTACAGCGGCGCCGCTTCGGGTTCGTGTTTTTCGTGTCGTTCGTGGTTCCAAGTTGCTCCCCCTCTGGGGGAGCGGGCGCCCCCGGGATCAGCCGAAGGCTGACCCGAGGATAAACTCCGCGCCTGAGGGGGCCGACCCGAAGGGGCGGACTGAACATCCCCCGCGCTCTGCACCGCCCCGCTTGAGGCCCGCGCCAAGACCGGCTAGAGGATCGCCCCTGGAACGCCGTCAGGCCTTCTGCGGGTGTAGTTCAGAGGTAGAACGTCAGCTTCCCAAGCTGAATGTCAGGGGTTCGATTCCCCTCACCCGCTCCAGGCCTTTCCCTTGAAATCGCCACCTGATCTGCTCCGACTGAAAATGTCGGGTCCGTCTCATGCCGCCCGTCCTGCGGCCAGGGCGCGCTTCTGCGCCGGGTTTCAGGGAAGGACACCGCCCATGCGGTTCATGTTCATCATCCACTCCGCCTCCGACATGGCGCCGACGCCGGCGCTGATGGAGGCCATGCACGCGATGGCGAAGCGCGAGGTCGAGGCCGGGCGGATGGTCGCCGACGGTGGGCTCATGCCGCCGGCCATGGGCGCGGCGCTGCAGACCAAGGGCGGCAAGACGGTCACCCTCGACGGGCCCTTCGCCGAGACCAAGGAGGTGATCGGCGGGTTTGCGATCTTCGAACTGCCCGACATGGAGGCCGCCATCGCCAGCGGGCGGGAGTTCATGGACGTGCACGTCGCGCACATGCCGGGCTGGGAGGGCGTCTGCGAGATCCGCCAGATCGCCGGCTCCCAGGTGGAGAGCCTGCGCGCCTGACCCTGCGTCGGCTTCCGTAGCGGAACTAGGCGTTTGAAATCACGACATTTCCCGTGAGTTCGGTAGGATCGTGTCCAAGGCGGCGCGACCCTATCGGATTCGACAGCTTGCCTGTGGCCGGGCGCCCTGTTCAGCGTCCGCGCCGACCAGAAGACTTGCCAGTGGGGAGAGGCGCCAAGATGAGCGCGACGATCGATTTCGACCAGATGCCGACCCTGGGCGACATCGCCCGCTATCACGCCAAGGTGCGCGGCGAGGCCGTCGCCCTGCAGTTCGAAGGCCGGCTGACCACCTTCGCCGACTTCGACCGCCACACGAACCAGGTGGCCAACGCCCTGCTGGCCGAGGGGCTGAAGGTCGGCGACCGGATCGCCTATCTGGGCAAGAACTCCGACCATTACTTCGAACTCCTGATCGGCGCGGCCAAGGCCGGCGTGGTGATGACCCCGATCAGCTGGCGCCTGGCGCCGCGCGAGGTGGCCTTCATCGCCGGCGATTCCAAGGCGCCGCTGCTGTTCGTCGGCCCGGAGGTGGCGGACCTGGCGGCCGAGGCCCTGAAGCTGATCGACGGGGCGGTGCGGCCCATCGCCATGGAGCCGGTGGCGCAAGGATGGCCGCTGTATGAGGCCTGGCGCGACGCCCAAGGCGACGCCGATCCCGAGGTGGCGGTCAGCGAACAGGACATCGCCGTCCAGCTCTACACCTCCGGCACCACGGGCAATCCGAAGGGGGCCATGCTTAGGCACGTCAACGTGCTGGGCGGCCGGCGCAAGGCGGCGGAGGCCAAGATGGACTGGAACGAGTGGGGGCCGCAGGACATCTCCCTGGTCGCCATGCCGGTGGCCCATATCGGCGGCACCGGCTGGGGCATCGTCGGCCTGTTCAACGGCGCCAAGGGCGTGGTCGCCCGCGAGTTCGACCCGCTGAAGGTGCTGGACTTCATCGAGCAGGACCGCTGCTCGAAGATGTTCATGGTGCCCGCCGCCCTGCAGATCGTGGTGCGCCAGCCTCGCGCCCGCGAGGTCGACTACAGCCGGTTGAAGTACATCCTCTACGGCGCCTCGCCGATCCCGCTCGACCTGCTGCGCGAGTGCATGGAGGTGTTCGGCTGCGGCTTCTGCCAGCAGTACGGCATGACCGAGACCTGCGGCACGATCGTCTATCTGCCGCCCGAGGATCACGACCCCGCCGGCACGCCCCGGATGCGCGCCGCGGGCCTGCCGATGCCTGGCGTCGAGATCAAGGTCATCGACGAAGCTGGGAACAGCGTGCCGACCGGGACGGTGGGCGAGGTGGCGATCCGCTCAGTGGCCAACATGGCCGGCTATTTCGGCCTGCCCGAGGCCACCGCCGCGACGCTTGGGCCCGACGGCTGGCTGCGGTCCGGCGACGCCGGCTACCTGGACGAGGACGGCTATCTCTACATCCACGACCGGGTGAAGGACATGATCATCACCGGGGCTGAGAACGTCTATCCGGCCGAGGTGGAGAGCGCGATCTATGGCCACCCGCACGTGGCCGAGGTGGCGGTGATCGGCGTGCCCGACGACAAGTGGGGCGAGGCGGTCAAGGCCGTCGTTGCGCCTAAGCCTGGGACCAACCCCGATCCCGACGACATCATCGCCTTCGCCAAGACCCGCATCGCCGCCTTCAAGGCGCCCAAGAGCGTGGACTTCATCGAGGCTTTGCCGCGCAACGCCTCGGGCAAGATCCTGCGCCGCGAACTGCGCGAACCCTACTGGGCCGGCAAGACCCGTCGCGTGAACTAGATTTCCTCCCCCATTGGCATGGGGGAGGATTCAAAAAGCAGATTCCAGACACGACAGAGGCCGCGGGGGCGTCACCTCCGCGGCCTCGGTTCGTTTCAGACCCTTTGAGGGGTTGGTCAGTCGACCAGGACGCCCTTGAAGGTCGCGGCGCAGATCGCCGACAGGTGACCGCTGATGGAGCGCGGGGCCAGCAGGGCGTCGACGGCCCGGCAGTTCTCGGCCTTCAGCTTTTCCTTCAGGGCCTTGATGTTGGCGTACTTGCCCGAGCGGGCGAGGGCGTAGGCGCGTTCGACAGTCGAAGTGGTCATGGTCGTGCTCTTTTTGGCGGTCGGCGGATCCGGCCGCGGGTTTCACCAAATCGGGTGGACAAATAAAACGGCCGGCCCCTGCTGGAACCGGTGATCAGAACCGAGGCGGACGCAATCGCACCGGCGAACCGGGCGTAGGTCTGGCGTCTGCGACAATTCGATGACGCGGCCTATCTCACGTTCAGGCCGCCAACCCAAGCTTTAAATGGGGATTGCGTCGAATCGCCCCTACGGAACCCGACCCGTATCGGGTGGGTGTCGCGGCGTTCCGTTCCATCCGCTCATCCCCTTCTGCGTGGGGATGAGCGGGCAGGGGTGCGTCACCCCTTCAGCACCATCGGCAGCCCGGCCTGGACCACCACCATCTGGTCCACCGCGCCGGCGATGGCCTGGTGCATCCAGCCAGCCTCGTCACGGAACCGGCGGGCCAGGGCGTTCTCCGGCACGATGCCCTGGCCGACCTCGTTGGAGATCAGGATCACCGCGTCGGCCGGCGAGGCGTCCAGAGCGGCGATCAGCGCCTCGGTCTCGTCGGCGATCTCGGCCTCGGCGTGCATCAGGTTGGACAGCCACAGGGTCAGGCAGTCGACCACGGCCACGTCGCGCGGCCGCAGGGACCGGATGGCCTCGGCCAGGGCCAGGGGGACCTCCAGGGTCGCCCAGTCCGGGCCGCGCTCGGCCTTGTGGCGGGCGATGCGGTCAGCCATTTCGCCGTCCAGCGCCTCGGCGGTGGCGATCATCACCTTGCGCCCGCCGGCCTCGGTGGCCAGGCGCTGGGCTTCAGAAAGGGCGTAGCGGGTCTTGCCCGACCGGGCGCCGCCCAGGACGAACACCAGGCTCATGCCGCCCCCTTCGCCCGGCAGCGGTCGGAGCAGTAGCGGACCTCGTCCCAGACCTTCTCCCACTTCTTGCGCCAGGCGAAAGGCCGGCCGCAGGCGACGCAGGTCTTGGTGGGCAGGTCGGCCTTCTTGCGCATCTTGGGCATGGCCGTCCTATGCGCGAACGCCCCGGTAGGGCGCAAGCCGGCGACGCTACGTGCAGTTGACGCCCCCGCGCCCTGCGCCTAATGCCGCCCCTGCGACAGGTTCCTCGCAAGGGGATTAATAGGGAACTCAGGTGTGAGACCTGGGCTGCCCCCGCAACTGTAAGCGGCGAGCCCGCGGATCATAGGCCACTGGACCTCTCGGGGTCTGGGAAGGCGATCCGCACCGGCGTTGACCCGTGAGCCAGGAGACCTGCCTGACGCAGTCGTCCTTCGAGCGGCCGGGGTGCGCCGAGCGAACGGGGTTTCCCGAGCGGCGACGTCGTGGGGGTCTGGTGTCAGGCCCCTTTGGCTTGCGGCTCAAGGGAGATGCCCGCTTGAAGACTGTCCTGATTTCCACCACCGCCCTTATTGCGTCCTGCGCCTGGGTCCCCGCCTTCGCCGACGACCAGGTCGCGCCGGCGCCTGACGTGGCCGACGCCGCGGTCAGCGAACTGATCGTCACCGCCACCCGCTCGGCCCAGGATCCGTCCCGGATCGGTCAGGCGGTCAGCGTCATCGACGCCGGCGACCTGAAGCGCGCCCAGGCCGTGGGCCTGACCGAGGTCCTGGCCGCCACGCCGGGCGTCAGCTTCAGCCGCAATGGCGGCCTGGGCGCCTCTACCGCCCTGCGTATCCGCGGCGCCGAGACCGGCCAGACCGTGGTGGTGATCGACGGGGTCAAGCTGAACGATCCGTCCTCCACCGACGCCGGCTTCAACTTCGCCAACCTGTTCGTGGGCGACGTGGCGCGCATCGAGATCCTGCGCGGCGCCCAGTCCACCCTATGGGGCAGCCAGGCCATCGGCGGGGTGATCAATATCGTCACCGCCGCCCCGACCAAGGCCTTCGAGGGCCAGGTTTCGGCCGAGGGCGGCTCCCGCGACTCTGGCGCCGTCCGCGCCGCCGTGGGCGGGGTGGCAGACCGGCTCACCTGGCGCCTGGCCGCCAACCAGCTGACCACCTCCGGCGTCTCATCCTACGCCAAGGGGGCGGAGAAGGACGGCTATCGCAACACCGGCCTGTCCGGCCGCGCCACCCTGGCCATCACCGACAATGTCTCGGCCGATCTGCGCGCGGTCTGGACCAAGGGCCGCAATGAATTCGACGGCTTCCCGGCCCCGCTCTACAGCTTCGCCGATGATCCCGAGTACGGTGAGACCAAGGAGCTGGTCGCCTATGCCGGCCTGAACGTCGCCCTGGCCGACGGGCGGCTGAAGAACCGCGTCGCCTTCGGCTACACCACCACCGACCGGGACAATTTCGATCCCAGCCAGGCGGTGACCACCCGCACCTTTGACGCCCGCGGCGAGAACAGGCGCTGGGAATACCAGGGCAGCTTCGCCTTCACCGAGACCTGGTCGGCGGCCTTTGGCCTCGAGTCCGAGCGGGCCGAGATGCGCACCGCCTCGCCTAGCGCCTTCGCGCCCAACCCGACGCCTTCGCGCGCCAAGGCCCAGCTTGATGCGGTCTACGCCCAGATGATCGGCGAGGTGGCGCCCGGCCTGACCCTGACCGCCGGTCTGCGCCGCGACAGCCACGACACCTTCGGCGACCACACCCTTGGCCAGCTGGCCGCGGCCTGGGCGCTGAACGACGGGGCCACCGTCCTGCGCGCCTCCTGGGGCCAGGGCTTCAAGGCGCCGACCCTCTACCAGCTGTTCAGCGACTACGGGAATTCCGGCCTGTCGCCGGAGGAGGCCGACAGCTGGGACGCCGGCGTCGAGCACAACATCGGCCGGCTGAAGGTCCAGGCCACCTGGTTCAGCCGCGACACCGACAACCAGATCGACTTCGTCTCCTGCACCGGGACCTCGACGGAGGCCCTGTGCTTCAAGACCGGCGCGCGCCGGTTCGGCTATTACGACAACGTCGCCCACACCAAGGCCAAGGGGCTGGAGCTGTCGGCCGCCGCCGACCTGGGCGGGACGAAGATCGCGGCCAACTACACCTGGACCGACACCGAGAACGCCGCGCCGGGCGCCAACCAGGGCAAGAAGCTGGCCCGCCGCCCGGATCAGCAGGCCAACCTGACCGTCGACCGCGACTGGGGGAACAAGCTCTCCACCGGCCTGTCGGTCCGCTATGTGGGCGCCTCCTACGACAACGCCGCCAACACCTACCGCATGTCGCCCTACACCCTGGTCGACCTGCGCGCGGCCTATGCGGTGACGGAAAGCGTCGAGATCCATGGCCGGATCGAGAACCTGCTCGACGACCACTACGAGACCACGCGGAACTACGGCTCCATCGGCCGCGGCGCCTTCATCGGCGTCCGGGCGAATTTCTAGGCGCTTCTCCCTCTCCCCGCGTGCGGGGAGAGGGGACTTTCAGGAGGACGGCTATGACCGATGAAGCCGACCGCAACGCCGCCCACAAGGCGGCCATGCAGACGCTGAAGGCCGAGCGCGAGGCGCTGATGGCCGGCAAGTCCGACGAGACCCGCGGCCTGCTGGTGGTCAACACCGGCGACGGCAAGGGCAAGTCCACCGCCGCCTTCGGCACGGTCGCCCGGGCGCTCGGCTGGGGCTGGAAGGTGGGCGTGGTCCAGTACATCAAGGGCAAGTGGATCACCGGGGAGCGGCAGTTCTTCGCCAAGTTCCCGGACCAGCTGACCTGGGCGACCATGGGCGAGGGCTTTACCTGGGACACCCAGGACCGCGCCCGCGACGTCGCCGCCGCCGAGGCCGCCTGGGATCGGTCCCTGGCCATGCTGGCCGATCCCGATATCAACCTCGTCCTGCTGGACGAGCTGAACATCGCCCTGCGATACGACTATCTCGACATCGACAAGGTGGTCGAGGGCCTGATGGCGCGGCCCTGGGACAAGCACGTCATCATCACCGGCCGCAACGCCAAGCCGCAGCTAATCGAGGTCGCCGACCTGGTCACCGAGATGACCCTGGTCAAGCATCCCTTCGACCAGGGCCTGAAGGCCCAGCGTGGGATCGACTTCTGATGCCTATCACCCGCCGCGCCGCCGCCATGGGCGGCCTCGCCCTTGGCCTGGCCGGCGCCGCCGAGGCGGCTGTCGCCGAGCCGCGGCGGGTGGTGTCGCTCAATCCCTGCCTGGACGCGGTGCTGGTGCAGGTGGCTGACCGCGCCCAGATCCGGGCGCTTAGCCACTATTCCCACGACCCTGCGAGCTCCAGCAGCGGGGCGCTGGGCCGCTCCATACCCTACACCTTCGAGACCGCCGAGGAGATCGTGGCCCTGCAGCCCGACCTCGTCCTGGCCTCCCGCTTCTCGCCGCCGGCCACCCGCGCCGCCCTGGCCCGGATGGGCGTGCGCAGCGAACTGTTCAGCGTGCCCTCCAGCGTCGCCGAAAGCCTCGCCCAGGTGATGCAGATCGCCAACGCGGTGAACCGGCCGGATCGCGGCCGCGCCCTGGTGGCCCGGATCGAGGCCGCGCTCGCCGCCGCCGCCCCGCCGCCGGGAACGCGGCGGCTCAGCGCCATCACCTTCCAGTCCGGCGGCTTCGCGGCCGGGCCGGGGACGATGATGGACGAGATGATGCGCCGGGCTGGCTTCGACAACGCCGTCACCCGCTATGGCCTCAACCGTAGCGGCAATGTCGGGCTCGAGCAGCTGGTCTCCGATCCGCCGGACGTCCTGCTGGCCGGCCAGCTGGCGCCGGGCGCGCCGACCTGGGCCGACCGGGTCATCGCCCATCCGGCCCTGCGCCGGGCGCGCCTGCACCGGGCGGTGTTCCCCCAGAACCTGACCTTCTGCGGCGGGCCGGTGCTGATCGACTGCGCCGCCATGCTGGCCAAGGCCCGGCGCGAGGCGATGGCATGAGCCGCCGCGCCGCCACCTTCGCCGGCCTGACCGCGGCCCTGGGCGTCCTCGCCGTCCTCAGCCTGATGGCCGGCCGGGTCTGGGTCCCATTCGGCGCCTGGATGGACCAGACAGATCCGCGCTGGCCGATCATCTTCGACCTGCGCCTGCCGCGCACCCTGCTGGCCCTGTTCGTCGGCGCAGCGCTGGGGATGTCGGGCGCCGCCATGCAGGGCTACACCCGCAATCCGCTGGCCGATCCCGGCTCGCTCGGTGTCTCCTCCATGGCCGCCTTCGGCGCGGTCCTGACCCTCTATCTGGGCCAGGGCGCGCAGGCGCCTTGGGTGATCTCCGTCGCCGGCATGGCGGGCGCCCTGGCCGCCGTCCTGTTGCTGCTGGCCCTTGCCGGCCGAGCCTCGGGCGTCGTCACCTTCGTGCTGTCCGGCGTCATCCTCAACACCATGGCCGGCGCCGGCGTGGCCCTGGCCTTGAGCCTGGCCCCCAATCCCTGGGCGGTGAACGAGATCGTCAACTGGATCATGGGCTCGCTCGCCGACCGCAGCGCCGACGAACTGGCCCTGGCGGCGCCCTTCATGGTGCTGGGCTGCGTCGCCCTGATGTTCACCGCCCCGGCCCTCGACGCCCTGACCCTGGGCGAAACCGGCGCCCGGTCGCTCGGCGTCGACCTGCCTCGCACACGCCTGATCCTGGCGGTGGGCGTGGCGCTTGCGGCGGGCGCCAGCGTCGCGGTCACCGGGGTCATCGGCTTTGTCGGCCTGATCGTCCCGCACCTGTTGCGGCCCGTGGTGGGCGCGCGGCCCGGCGGGCTGCTACTGCCCAGCGCGCTGGGCGGCGCGGTCCTGGTGCTGGCCGCCGACATCGCCGTGCGCCTGGTCCCCGGCGCCAACGAGGTCAAGCTGGGCGTCGCCATGGCGGCCCTGGGCGGCCCCTTCTTCTTCGCCCTGTTGATGCAGATGCGCCGGAGGATCGCCGGATGAGCCTCAAGGCCCGCCATCTGCAGGTCCGTCTCGGCGGCCATCCGGTGCTCGCCGGGATCGACGCCGCCTTCCAGCCCGGACAGGTCACCGCCATCCTGGGGCCGAACGGCGCCGGCAAGTCGACCCTGCTCACCGCCCTGGCCGGCCTGTCCCGGCCCGATACGGGCGAGGTGACCCTGGACGACGCCCCCATCCTGGCCCTGTCGCCGCGCGATCGCGCCCGGCGCCTCGGCTTCATCCCCCAGACGCCGGAACTGGCCTGGGCGGTGGATGTGGAGACCCTGGTGGGGCTCGGCCGCATTCCCTTCACCGGCGCCCGCGGCCTGGGCGCCGAGGACGAGGTGGAGGTGGGCCTGGCCCTGCAGGCCTGCGATGTGGCGGGCCTCGCCCGGCGCGACGTCACCACCCTGTCCGGCGGCGAGCGGGCCCGGGTGCTTCTGGCCCGCGCCCTGGCCGGCGATCCCGCCTGGCTGCTGGCCGACGAGCCCCTGGCGGGCCTTGATCCTGGCCACGCCCTGGACGCCTGCGACCTGTTCCGCCGCCTGGCCCATGACCAGGGTCGGGGGGTGATCCTGACCCTGCATGACCTGTCCCTGGCCGCCCGCATGGCCGACCGCATCCTGGTCCTGGCCGAGGGCCGCATCCTGGCCGACGGCCCGCCGGAAGAGGCCCTGGCGCCGACGGTGCTGGAAGCCGCCTATGGCGTCCGCGCCCGCCTGGTCGAGGGGGATAGCGGCCTCTTCGTGGAGGTGTTCGGCCGTGCGCCCTGATCGGCCCGCCGCGCTGATGATCCAGGGCTGCGGCTCCGATGTGGGCAAGTCGGTGCTGGTCGCCGGGCTCTGCCGCCTGTTCGCCAACCGGGGCCTTCGGGTGCGGCCGTTCAAGCCGCAGAACATGTCCAACAACGCCGCCGTCACCGCCGACGGGGGCGAGATCGGCCGGGCCCAGGCCCTGCAGGCCTTCGCCGCCCGCGTGGCGCCCAGCGTCCACATGAACCCGGTGCTGCTGAAACCTCAGTCCGACACGGGCGCCCAACTGGTGATCCGTGGCCGCATGGCCGGGACCTGGCAGGCCCGCGCCTTCCAGGACCGCAAGCCGGACCTGCTGGCCCAGGTGGTCGAAAGCTTCCGCCATTTGCAGGCGCAGGCCGACCTGGTGATTGTCGAGGGCGCCGGCAGTCCGGCCGAGACCAACCTGCGGGCCGGCGATATCGCCAATATGGGCTTTGCGCGGGCCGCCGACGTGCCGGTGGTGCTGGCCGGCGACATCGACCGAGGCCACGTGATCGCCGCCCTGGTGGGAGCGCACGCGGTGCTCGACCCCGAGGACCGCGCCATGATCCGCGGCTTCGTGATCAACAAGTTCCGCGGCGACCCGGCCCTGTTCGACGCCGGCCGGGACGAGATCGTCCGCCGCACCGGCTGGGTGGATTGCGGCATGGCCCCCTGGCTCCCCGCCGCCGCGCGCCTGCCGGCCGAGGACGCGGTGGTGCTGGAGCGCGGCGCGGGCGCCCGCCAGGGCCGGCTGAAGGTCCGCGCGCCCATGCTGTCGCGCATCGCCAATTTCGATGACTTCGATCCCCTGGTCGCCGAGCCGGAGGTCGACTTCGCCTTCGTCCCGCCGGGGCAGGTGATCCCCGACTGCGACCTCATCATCCTGCCCGGCACCAAGGCCACCATGGCCGATCTCGCCTTCCTGCGCGCCCAGGGCTGGGACATCGATGTTCTGGCCCATGTTCGCCGGGGCGGCCGGGTGCTGGGGATCTGCGGCGGCTTCCAGATGCTGGGGCGGACCATCGCCGACCCGGACGGGATCGAGGGCGCCCCCGGCGAGGCGCCCGGCCTAGGCCTCCTTGACCTGGACACCGTGCTCACCGGCGACAAGGTGCTGCGCCCGACCACGGGGCGCCTGACCGAGGGCGCGACCTTCGAGGGTTATGAGATCCATGTGGGCCGCACCACGGGTCCGGCCCTCGCCCGGCCGCTGCTGATCCGCCCCGACGGAAGCGGGGAGGGGGCGATCTCCGCCGATGGCCGGGTGATGGGCGCCTATGTGCATGGCCTGTTGGGCCGGGGCGAGGCCCGCGCCGCCCTCTTGGCGCGCTGGGGCGCAGGCTCCGACGGCGTGGACCAGGCCGCGCGCACCGACCAGGCCCTGGACGAGATCGCCGCCATGCTGGAAACCCACTTCGACATATCCCGCCTCGCCGCCATCGCCGGCCTGGAGACTAAGCTGTGATCCCACACCTCGACCGCGCCCGCGAACCCGCCCTGCGCGCGCGCCTCGACGCCCAGGCCAAGCCGCCGGGGGCGCTCGGCCGCATCGAGGACCTGGCGGTGCAACTGGCCCTGATAAGCGGAAGCGAGAGGCCCAAGGCCGACAAGGCGGTGCTGATGGTGTTCGCCGGCGACCATGGCCTGACCGCCTCGGGCGTCGCGGCCTATCCGTCCAGCGTCACCCAGGCGATGGTGGCGACCCTCCTGGCCGGCCGGGCCAGCGCCAACGCCTTCGCCGCCGCCGTGGGCGCCGACCTGCTGGTGGTGGACGCCGGCGTCGCCGCCGAGCTCCCCGAGCATCCGACCCTGATCCGCGCCAAGGTCGCGCCCGGAACCCGCGACGCTTCGGTGGAGCCCGCCCTCACTCCGGCCGAGGTCGAGACCGCACTTGGCCGTGGCGTCGCCCTGGCCCGCGCCGTCGCCAAGGATTTCGACATCCTGGCGATGGGCGAGATGGGGATCGGCAACAGCGCCTCGGCGGCGCTCATCCTGCACCGCCTGGCCGCCGCCCCGCTGCAGGACTGTGTGGGCCTGGGCGCCGGCCACGACGCTGATGGCTTCGCCCGCAAGCAGGCGGTCCTCGCCCGCGCCGCCGCCCGCAGCGCCGCCACCGCGCCCCTGGACGTCCTGGCCGAGTTCGGCGGCCTGGAGATCACCATGATGGCCGGCGCCATCCTGGGCGCCGCCGAGGCGAAACGGCCGGTGATCATCGACGGTTTCATCGCCGGCGCCGCGGCCCTGGCCGCCGTGCGCCTGTCGCCGGCGGTCGCCGACTACTGCGTCTTCGCCCACCGCTCGGCCGAGCGCGGCCACGCCCTGATGCTGGAGGCCCTGAAGGCCAAGCCCCTGCTCGACCTCGACCTGAGGCTGGGGGAGGGGACCGGCGCCCTGCTGGCCCTGCCCATGGTCCGCGCCGCCGCCCGCCTGATCGCCGACGTCGCCAGCCTGGACGACGTGATGTCGGGCCGCATCTGACCATGGGCCAGGTCCGGCTGCTGCTGGTCGCGCTCCAGTTCCTGACCCGCCTGCCGGTCCCGCAGGTGCGGGGCTTCACGCCGGACATGATCTCCCGCTCGACCCGCTACTATCCGGTGGTCGGCGCCCTGGTCGGGGGGATCTGCGCCCTGGTGCTGACCGGCGCGGCCCAGGTCTGGGACGGCGTCCTGCCCGCCATGCTGGCGATTGCGGTGGGCGTGCTGGTCACCGGCGCCTTCCATGAGGACGGCCTGGCCGACACCTTCGATGGCCTGGGCGGCGGGACGGAGCCCGCGCGCCGCCTGGAGATCATGAAGGACAGCCGGATCGGGACCTTCGGCGCCCTGGGGCTTGGCCTGGTCCTGGCCCTGAAGGTCGCCGCCCTGGCCCAGCTGGCGCCGCCTCTGGCCGCGCTGGGCCTTCTGTGCGCCCACGCCGGCGGCCGCACCGCCGCCGTCCTGGCCATGGCCGCCCTCGCCCCGGTAGGCCAGTCCGCCAAGTGGTCGCCGGATCGCCTTCGCCCCATCGAGCCCGTGCTCGCCGTCGTGCTGGGCGCCGCGCCGTTGGTGCTGCTGGGCGCCCAGGCCGCGCCAGCCCTGGCGCTGGGCTTGGCCTTGGCCGTGCTTCCGGCCCTGGCGGCCCGGCGACTGATCGGCGGCTATACCGGCGACGTCCTGGGCGCGGTGGAGCAGATGTTCGAGCTCGGGGTGCTGCTGGCGCTGGCCGCGCTCTGACCTCAGGCGGCGACCGCCGCCAGGTCCGCCGGGCGCAGCCGCTGGGCCAGGCGGATGGTCTCGGCGACCGTGACCGCCAGGTAGGCGCGGGTCGAGTCGCGGGTCTTCAGGTCCTCGCCCAGGCGGATCTTGCCGGTCTCGGCCCGCTCGCAGAAGCCCAGCCGGATCAGCTTGTGGGCGTGCCGACGCGCCGTCTCATAGGGCAGGTTCAGCATTCGCGCCGCCGCCAGCACGGTGGTGCTCGGCCGCTCCTGGTCGCCGCCCATCACCGGGTGTTGCTCGGTTAGGGCCTGGGTGATCGCCAGGCAGACCAGGGTCGTGACCAGGTCCTTGCTGATGGTCTCGGCGGAGATCCGCAGAAAGGTCAGGAAGTACTCTGTGGTGATCCGCGCCGCCTGCAGTCGCGGGGTCATGATTGGCGGCTCGCCGCGGGCGTCCTTGCCCTGCAAGGCGAGCAGGAAGGCCCGGGTCAGCTCGTGATGGCGCAGCACGATATCGGCCACCGCCGGACCGGTGAGCACCGCGGCGGGAACCCTCAAACCCTGGTCCGGGGCCCGCACGACCAGACCCGCCTCCATCAGCTTCTTCAGATGCCGGCGGGCGGTCTCGTAGGAGAGGTGATAGGTGCGCGCCAGGGCGTACAGGCTCACCGGCTGCCGCTGATCGTCGGCCGGCACCTGGTCGCCCAGGCTGTCGGCCAGCACCGCATTGTGCGTCACGTGCGAGATGTTGGCCGTCACCGTCGCCAGGAACAGCAGGGTGGTGACGTGGTCCTGCTGGATGGTCTGAGCCACCAGGTTCACGCAGTCGAGCACGTATTTGCGGGCCAACCGCGCCGTTTCGAACTCGCCGACGCCCAGGGCCTCCGCAGCGACCGCTGTCTGACCTGATCGGCTCATGCCCGGTCCCCTCGCGCGCGGCGTCCCAGGAACGCCACGTCCATACCGCCAGTATTGCTGGCTGGACGCGAGTGGATACTACTCTTAGTTGCCATCGTCACAAGATTTCCGACTGCGGCCAACGGACGCGGCGACTCGTGGGACGCCCCCCATCGAACTTCAACCCGCGGCTGATCGGATGTCGAGAAAACTTCTACAAGTCGGGGCGCCAGCATAGGACGCTTACGTATGGTCACACCCCTCGGATGCAGTCGGCTGGCGCCTTGATCCCGGCCTCAGAGCGTCAGCTCAACCCGCACTCGGTCGGCTTCCTCCGCGCCTTTCAGGACAAAGCCCAGGGACTGGGCCAGTTGCACCATCTTGGTGTTGTCCCGCGCTACGTCGCCCCACAGCCGCTTCAGGCCCCGCTGGCGGGCGTGGTCGACCAGGGCGCCCAGCAGGTCGCGGCCCAGGCCCCGGTGGTGGTGGTCGCTGCGCACCATCAGGGCGAACTCGGCGGTCTCGCCCTCGGGGTCGCCGGCGATCCGGCCCACGCCGACCACCTCGCCCTGGGCGGTTTCGGCGACCAGGGCCATCTCCCGGTCGTAGTCGATCTGGGACAGCCGCGCCGCCCAGCTGTCGGGCAGGCGCTTGACCCCGGTGCGGAACCGCAGCCGCACATCCTCGGCGCTGGAGCGGTCGATCATGTCGATCAGCTTGGGCGCGTCCTGCGGCCGGATGGGCCGCACCCGCAGCGCCTCGCCCTCCAGCTCCAGGGCGTGGGTCAGGCCGCGCGGATAGGGGACGATGGCGGTGCGGGCTGACGGCTTGGCGGGGTCCGTGAGGCGGATCCGGGCGTCCAGGGCGATGACCCCGGCGTCGTCGGCCAGCAGCGGGTTGATGTCCAGCTCGGCGATCTCGGGCGCCTCAACGGCCAGTCGCGCCAGCCGCACCAGAACCTCGACCACGGCGTCCAGGTCGGCTGGCGGTCGGTCGCGATAGCCGGCCAGCAGCTTGGCGATCCGGGTGCGGGCGATCATGTCCCGGGCCAGCACATCGTCCAGGGGCGGCAGGCCCACCGTGCGGTCGGCGACGATCTCCACCCCCACCCCGCCCTGGCCGAACAGGATCACCGGGCCGAAAGTCGGGTCCTGGGCGATCCCGGCCAGCAGCTCCTGGGCCTTGGGCCGGCGGATCATGGGCTGCAGCACAAAGCCGTCGATGCGGGCGTTCGGCACGGCGGCGCGCACCCGCTCCAGCATCTGCCCGGCCGCCAGCTCCACGGCCGGCCCGCCCTGCAGGTTCAGCATGACGCCGCCGGAATCGCTCTTGTGGCTGATGTCGCGCGACAGGATCTTCAGGGCTACGGGGCCGCCCAGGGCGTCCGCCGCCTGGCCGGCCTCCAGCGGCGTGGCCGCGATCCGGCTCTCCACCACCGGCACGCCATAGGCGGCCAGCACCTCGCGGGCCTCAGGATCGGTCAGGTCGCGGCGGCCTTCCTCGCGGGCGCGGGCGATGATCAGCCTCGCGGCCTCCGGCGCCGGGGGCTCCAGCACGCCCAGGGCCGGCACGCGGACCAGCAGCTCCTGGCCCCGGCGATGCTCCACCAGGTGCATGAAGGCGCGTACCGCCTCATCCGGGGTCTCGTGCACCGGCATGCCGGCCTTGGCCAGGATGGCCCGGCCCGGCGCCACCGCCGTCTCGCCCAGCCAGGCGGTCAGCACCGGGCGGATGGAGCGGGCCTTGGTCACGGCGTCGGCCACGGCCTGGGCCGCCTCGGTGGAAGAGGCCACCGCCGTCGGGCAGTTCATCACCAGGATGGCGTCGGCCTCAGGTTCGCACAGCAGCGCCTCGATGGCCTTGCCGAACAGCGGCGGCTTGGCGTCGCCCAGGATGTCGACGGGATTGCCATGGCTCCAGTTGGCCGGCGCGACCGCGTTGATCGCCGCCAGCGTCGCCTCCGACAGCCCTGCCAGCCGACCGCCGCGCGCCTCCAGCGCGTCCACGGCCATGACCCCGGCCCCGCCCCCATTGGTCAGGATCGCCAGCCGGTCGCCGCGCGCGGTCAGGCCTGCGCCCAGGGTCTGCACCGCCTCGAACAGTTCGCGCAGCTCGCCCACCCGCAACAGGCCCGCCCGGCGGAAGGCGGCGTCATAGACTGCGTCCGACCCGGCCAGGGCGCCGGTGTGCGAAAAGGCCGCCCGGGCGCCGGCCGCGCTGCGCCCCGACTTCACCACCACCACCGGCTTGTTGCGCGAGGCGATGCGGGCGGCGGTCATGAACTTCCGCGCGTTCCGGATGCTCTCGACATAAAGCAGGATCGCGTGGGTGGCGGGGTCCAGGGCCAGATAGTCGAGCAGGTCCCCGAAATCGACGTCGGCGGCCTCGCCGATGGTCACCACATGGCTGAAGCCGATCTGCCGCGCATGGGCCCAGTCCAGGGCCGCGGCGGCCACCGCGCCCGACTGCGCCACCAGGGCGATGCGCCCCGCCTGCGGGGTCAGGTGGGCGAAGCTCGCATTGATCCCGCGCCCCGGCGAAATGAAGCCCAGGCAGTTAGGGCCGACAATGCGCAGCAGGTGCGGCTTGGCGGCGTTCAGCATATCCGCCTTCAGCTGGGCGCCTTGCGGCCCCGCATCGGCGCCGAAGCCGGTGGAGATCACCACCGCCGCCCGGCATCCCCGCGCGCCCAGCTCGGCGATCAGGCCGGGAATGGTCGGGGCGGGCGTGGCGATCACCGCCAGGTCGGGCGCCACGGGCAGGGCGGCGGCGTTGGGATAGGCCATGGCCGAGCGGATCGCGCCCGCATGCGGATTGACCGGCAGCACCGGCCCGGCGAACCCGCTTTCCAGCAGGTTCCTGGCCAGGACCTGACCCACCGAGCCCTCGCGGTTACTGGCCCCAATCAGGGCGATGGCGCGCGGTTCGAACAGCGCGTCGAGATTGCGGGTCGTCATGTACGCGTCGCCCCTTGGGACTGTCAGTCGTTCACGGGATAAGGGCCGACTTTCTCAGCCTTGTGTTTCAGCTGTTCCAGCGTCTCGAGCACCGGCGTCGGGTCGCCCGGCTCGGCCAGGGGCGAGGCGGGGGCGTTCACCTCCGCCTGGCGTTGCGGCCAGCCACTGACCAGGGCGCCCAGGCCCGCGCGCAGCAGGCCGAACACCTCACCCAGGGCTTGCAGCAGTCCGGTCTTCTCAGAAGGGTCTGAACGGGTCACGCGCCCGGCCTCCTCGGCGGTCCACGAGGCATGAGCCTAGCACGCTCGCGCCGCCTTGACGCCGATCAACCCCAGGTGTGTCGACCAGATCAGGCCGAGGGGACGCGGCCCCTGGCGGCCATGCGCTGGTGGACCCGGTGGACGCAGTCGCTGGCGGTGCGCTCGAAGGCGAAGGGGAAGATCGCGTGGATCATGCAGGCCAGGCCGGCGCCGAGCAGGGGCAGGGCGTAGCTGGCCGCGGCCGCCAGGTGCTCCCCATAGGTCTCGCCCACGGCTTTCGGGTGGCGGGTGAAGGCGTCGATCATGGCGGTCCCCTCGCAATGGAGCCGCCATGGTCCTGCAGATCGGCGAGAATGACCTTATCGATATTCCGCCAATCCCGGCTTATCGTAGAATCTCATTCTTCAATTCGGCGCATCGGCATGAATGAAATTCTCGATCCCATCGATCGGCGCATCCTGCGCGAACTGCAGGCCGACGCCACCATCGCCATCGCCGACCTGGCCGAACGGGTGGGCCTGTCCCAGACGCCCTGCTGGAAACGGGTCAAGCGACTGACCGACGAAGGCGTCATCGAGCGGCGCGTGGCGCTGCTTGACCGCGACAAGCTGGACCTGGGCCTGGTGGTCTTCGTCGCCATCAAGACCTCGCGCCACGACCAGGCCTGGCTGGACGACTTCGCCCGCGGCGCAGCGGCCCTGGCGGAGGTTGTGGAGTTCTATCGGATGAGCGGCGAGACCGACTATCTGCTCAAGGTGATCGTCCGCGACATCGCCGCCTATGACCGCTTCTACAAGCGACTCATCGCCACCGCGCCGCTTGGGGACGTGTCTTCGTCCTTCGCCATGGAACAGATCAAATTCACCACGGCGCTTCCGCTTTAAGCTGTCAGACCTGACCGCCGGGATTCAACCGACGGCTTGCTTGTAATGGCAATGAAATTAGGGCGTTATCCTCCCCGCGTCGGGGGGCGCGTAGCGGAAGGGCGTGGGTGATGAGTGAGGACCGGACGGTCAAGGCGGCGGATCCCACCTCGGAGCTGCGCCACCGCACGGCCAACATCTTCCAGCTCCTGGGGGCGCTGGCCCGGATGCGCAGCCAGCGGGCCGGAGATCCGGAGGCCGCCCGCCAGCTTCTGTGGGTGGCCGATGCGATCGGGTCCCTGGGCGCGTTGGAGCGGCATCGCGCCGACGGCGGGGTCAACTTCGCCGCCTATCTGGAGGAGATGGCGCCCGTCTGGCGTCGCCGTCACGGCGTTCGCGCCGCCCAGGTCGAGGTCCAGGCCCGCCCGGTGATCGTGCCCGACTCCATGGCCTCCACCCTGGCCCTGATCGCCCAGGAACTGGTGGGCAACGCCCTGGTCCACGGCTTCGCGGCCGACCGGCCGGGGCGGGTGCTGATCCGCGTGGCCGACCGGACGGACGGCCGCACGGAGTTGGCGGTGCTGGACGACGGGATTGGCCTGGCCCCCGGCGGCCCGGCGGAGGACCGCTTCGGCCTGTGGATCGTCCGCAGCCTGGCGGCCCAGGTCCGCGGCGAGTTCACCCTGACGGACCAGAACGGCGTCGCCGCCGTCCTCGCCTTCGTGCCCGGCGCCGCCTAGGATCTATTCCAACTTGATCGTCCCGAGGGCCGCGTGAGGCGCCCTTCTCCCCTTGTGGGAGAAGGTGGCCTGGCGGAGCCAGGTCGGATGAGGGGTCTCTCAGACCTCACCGATCAACCCAACAGGAACCTGGACAAAGCGGTGCGACCCCTCATCCGTCAGCTTCGCTGACACCTTCTCCCGCAAGGGGAGAAGGAAACGGATGCTGACCACCCTCGCTGAGCCTGATTGAGTCCTAGCCCTAGGCGCTGTTGGCCAGGGGCGCTGGCAAGAGGCGCTCATAGGTCTCGCGCACGGTCATGTAGCACTCGCAGGCCAGGCTCTCGAGGCCGGCCCGGTCCAGGATGTCCACCACCCCGCGGCGGTAGCGGATATAGCCCCGGGCCTGCAGGCTGCGCGCCACAGCGGTGACCGTGGTCCGCTGGACCCCCAGCATGTCGGCCAGGAACTCCTGGGTCAGGGCCACGGTGTTGGACGAGATCCGGTCGTGGCAGGTCAGAAGCCAGCGGCTGAACCGCGCTTCCACCGAGTGCAGGGCGTTGCAGGCCACCGACTGGATGGCGTGGGCGTAGAGCGCCTCGGTATGCCGTTCCACCATCAGGCGGATGGTCGGGCTGCGCTCCCACGCCTCGCGGAACCTGGCCGCGCCGATCCGCGCGCAGCGGCAGGGCGTCTGGGCCACCGCCCGCGACAGGGCCTGGCGCGGCGCCGCGGCCGTGGTCAGGCCCAAGGCGCCCTCGCGGCCGATGGTGGCGCTTTCAATCGCCGCCCCGTTCTCCATCAGGGTCATCAGCGAGATCACCCCGTCATGGGGAAAATACAGGGTGTCCATGCGGTCACCCGGCTCATACAGCACCCGGCCACGCTCCAGATCGACATCGATCAGCGACCGCGAGAGGAGATCCTGATCGGAGGCCGGCAGGGCGGCCAGGAGGTGGTTGGGCAAAGGTTTGAGTAGCCTGTGCATGGGGATTTAACGCTATCCCCGTGGTCCAGGTTGCAGGCTAGCGGTCCAGGTCGCCGCCGACGGTCGAGTATCCGACACAGGGGACCGTGAAATCGCCGGACCCGCTCAGGTCAAGGCGGACCATGGCTGAGCACCGTTCAGGTCATCGGGTTCGCGGCCCTTGGACAGGATCTGTGGCGAGGGCCGCGAACCCTGAACATCTAGTGGAAATCCAGGCTCTTGCGGCCGCCGAGGTCCGGACGTTCGCCCGTGGCGTTGGCCCGCGCGATCTCCCAGGCGAAGCGTATCGGCCCGGCCTCGGAGATCCACACCTCGGCCTGTTCGCAGTCCAGCCGCAGCAGGGTCAGGCTGGGATCGTCCTTGCCGTCCGGATACCAGGCGGCGACCACGGCGTTCCAATAGCGGTCGATGCGTTCACGGTCGTATTCCAGGGTCAGCCAGCCGTGGACCACGGCCTGGACCTCCTTGGTCTGCAGGATCAGGTGCGCCGCCCGCCCGTCGCCCACCGCCCGCGCCAGGTCGGTGTCGGAGCGGGTGAAGAACCACAGCCGATCCTTATCGCGCTCCAGGAAGGCGGTCATGGGCTGGGTGTGCCGGGGCGCGGCGTCCAGGCCCAGCATGGCGGTCTGATGGTGTTCGATCTGGTCCCAGAGGCGGCGCTGCGCCTCGGCTTGGTCATAGGTCTTCATGGGAAAGCTCCGGTTTCTAGGGGACGCGGCCTAAACCGCCCCTTGCGACCGGGGTTCCAGCCTTCACCTTATGGCCAGGATCTCCACCTCCTGGCCGGCGACCAGGGCCGTATCACCGACCTCCTTGCCGAGCAGGGCCTGGGCCAGGGGCGAGACATAGGACACCGCGCCCTTGGCCGGATCGGCCTCATCCTCGCCGACAATGCGGAAGGTGGAGGTGCGGCCGTCCTCGCGCTCGAAGGTCACTTCGCCGCCGAAGGCCAGCTTGTCGGCGTCGGCCGGCGGCTCGCGCAGCTGGGCGCTGGCCCGGCGGGCGGACCAGTAGCGCAGGTCCCGCGTGGCGCGGGCCATGGCGGTGCGGTCGGCGCTGACCCCGCCCTCGACCTGGGCCGCCGCATAGGCCGCCCGCGCCGCCGCCAGCTCCGCCTCGATCTGGGCCAGGCCCTGTGGCGTCACGAGGTTCGGATGCGGCGAGATCGGCCGGTCCGGCAGGTCGGCGGCCTGGGCCTCGTAGTCTTCCTCGCGGGTGAAGGCGACGCTCAAGCCGGGTTCTCCTCTGGTCCGTCCCCTGACATAGGGCCTTGGCCGGCCTCCGCCAGCGCTTCTTGTTTCAGCCAGTCATGAAACGCGTGAAGCGCCGGGCCGGGCGTCCGCGATTTCAGCCAGGTCAGCCAATAGGCCCCGGTCTCCACCTCGGCGGCGAAGGGCCGGACGAGGCGCCCCGCCGCCAGGGCGCGCTGGAACATGGCGGTGGGGACCAGGGCCACGCCGACCCCCTGTTCGGCGGCCTCCGCCATCAGCCAGGAGCTGTCGAAGACCGGACCCTTCAGGGTGGGGCAGGTCTCGCCGGCGGCGGCGAACCAGTTTGGCCAGTCGTCGGCCCGATAGGATCGCAGCAGAACCTCAGCCGACAGGTCGGCGGGCCGGTTCAGCCGGTCCGCGACCGCCGGGGCGCAGAGCGGGCTCAGGGGCGCCGGGAACAGCCGCGCCGCTTCCGTGCCGTGCCAGGCGCCGTCCCCGAAACGGATAGCGCAGTCCAGTCCCTCGCCGGCCAGGTCCACCCGGTTGTTGTGGGTCGACAGCCTGAGGTCCACGAAAGGGCAGGCGGCCTGGAACCGCGCCATCCGCGGCAGCAGCCAGCCCACGGCGAAGGTGCCCAGGGCTCCAACCGACAGGACTTCTCGCACCTGGCCGGCCTCGAACCGCTCCATGGCCTCTTCCAGCCGCCCGAACGCCTCGCGCAGGCTGGGCAGCAGGGCCAGGCCCTCGTCGGTCAGGGCCAGGCCCCGCGGAAGCCGGCGAAACAGGGTCGCGCCCAGGCGCTGCTCCAGGCCCTTGACCTGGTGGCTGACCGCGGCCTGGGTCACCGACAGCTCCAGGCCCGCGCGCGTGAAGCTCAGGTGCCGCGCCGAGGCCTCGAAGGCTCGCAAGGCGTTCAACGGCAGATGGACGCGGGACATCGACGCCTCAGACCCAAAAATTTCTAGGGGTGGACCTGATCTATCATCGTTTGTGCGCCTCCGTCATCCTGGCCACATTCCGCCCGCTTGAGGTGGAGGAAGATATGGTCGCGCGGCGCAATCTGCTGGTCGGGCTGGGGGCTTCCGGCCTGGGCCTGGCGGCCGGTGGGGGGCGCGAGGGCCTGGCCCTGATCAATCGCGCTTCGTGCGAAACCCCAAGGATACTAACGAATCCGGACAGGCTGCTGGCCGACCTTGAGAGGGACTCCGGCGGCCGTCTGGGTGTCGCCGTCTACGACCTCCAGACTCGTCGACGCTACAGTCATCGGGGACAGGAGCGCTTTCCCATGTGCTCCACCTTCAAGCTTGTCGCCGCCGCGGCGGTGCTTGCGCGTGTCGACAAAGGCCAAGAGGACCTAGGACGTCGCATCGTCTATGACCCCTCCGTCCTGAAGCCCTATTCCCCGGTGACAAAGGCCCAGGTCGGGCCGCCCGGCATGACCGTGGCCGATCTTTGCGCGGCCGCCGTCACGGTCAGCGACAACACGGCGGGCAACCTGATCCTGGAGGCCGTCGGCGGGCCGCAGGGGCTCACGGCCTGGGTCCGCAGCCTGGGAGACAAGACCACCCGGCTCGACCGCTGGGAGGTTGAACTCAACACCGCCGTCCCGGGTGATGTCCGTGACACGACCAGCCCTGACGCCATGCTGTATCTCGTGGAGAAGCTCACCCTCGGAAACGCCCTGTCCACGGCCTCCCGCGACCGGCTGGTCGGATGGATGGTCGCCAACACCACGGGGGACCACCGGCTGCGCGCGGGCCTGCCCGCAGGCTGGCGGGTGGGCGACAAGACAGGCTCGGGCGAGAACCGCACCACCAACGACGTCGCCGTCATCTGGCCGCCGGGTCGCAAGCCCCTGATCATCAGCGCCTACCTGACCGAGGGACCGGCGGGGAACGACGCGCGCAACGCCGTCCTCGCCTCCGTGGCCCGCATCGTCGCCGGAACCCTTTAGCCCGGCATTCCCGGCATCTGCGGCACGCCCTCGGCGACCAGGTGATAGGGCTGGGCGTCCTTCATCCAGATCGCCATCTGCGGGCCCTCGAACACCGACGGATCGTCCAGGGTGCCGATCTTGACGATCACCATGGCGCCGCCGCCGGCGCGGGTGACCAGGTGCGTGCCGCACTTGGGGCAGAACTCGCGGGTCACCGGATTGGCGATGTCGTCGCGGGCGAACTGGGCCGGGGCGCCCTTGGTGTATTTGAACTCGGCCGGACTCATCACCATGAACAGGTTGGCCCCGCCGCCGGTGATGTACTGGCACTCGCGGCAATGGCACTGGCCCTTGAACATCGGCGCGCCGCCCGCCTCATAGCGCACCGAACCGCAATAGCATCCACCCGTCAGGCTCATCTGAGACCTCCCTTGTCCGTTGAGGGAATGGCGCTCCCTTCCGCCTGGGTAAGTCAACCGCCTTGCGCTGGATCAAGGCGCATCCCGCCGATCGCCTCCAGCCAAGGCGCATGAGCGAGCCGACCCCTTATGAGCGCATCGGCGGCCGGGCGGGCGTGCAGGCCCTGACCGACCGCTTCTACGACCTGATGGAGCATGATCCGGCCTACAAGGCCCTGCGCGACCTCCACGCCCCGGACTTGAGGCCGGTCAGCGCCTCCCTGGCTGACTTCCTGATGGGCTGGCTGGGTGGTCCCCGCGACTGGTTCGACGCTCGCCCCGGCATGTGCATGATGAAGGCGCACACCAATGTGCCGATCACCGCCGACACCGCCGAACAGTGGCGCCACGCCATGGCCCGCGCCTTCGCCGACACTGGCGTCGAGCCTGAACTCGCCGCCCAGATCGACCAGATCTTCGGCCGCATGGGCCAGGCGCTACGGATTGACTAGGCCAGGATCCCCGCTCACCCGCAGCGTCGATCCCTAAGATTCGACCACGAAAAACACGAACGCGCTGCGGAGGCGCCGAGGCTACGCCTATCCGCTCATCCCGGCGAAGGCCGGGATCCAGGTGACGGTTGTGGCCCCCGGTCGTGCTGGCCCCGAGCCCTATGATCTGGACCCCGGCCTTCGCCGGGGTGAGCGGTGGAGGGGCGGGACCCCGTTCGTGTTTTTCGTGTTTTTCGTGGTCAATCGTCAGGGCGGCCTAGGCCACCTTGCGCGCCGTCGCCGGCAGGGTGATGGCGGGCAGGGCCTGGAAGGCCGGCCGGGCCAGGTGATAGCCCTGGATGTAGCGCACGCCGATCTGGCGCAGGGCGGCCAGCTCCTCGGCCGTCTCGATCCCCTCGGCGATGACCGTGATCCCCAGGTCCTCGCACATCCGCATCACGCCGGCCACGATGGCGCGCCGGGGCAGGCTCGCGTCGATCCCGCGGATCAGCTCCATATCCAGCTTGATCAGGTCGGTCTGGAACCGAGCCAAGAGGTTCAGCCCCGCATGGCCGGCGCCGAAGTCGTCCAGGGCCGTGCCGAACCCCATTTGCTGGTAGCTGGCGACGATCCCGGCCACGTGGCCCGGATCGGCCATCTGTTCGTTCTCGGTGAACTCAAAGATCAGCCGGTCGGTGGGAAAGCCCGTGGCCCGCGCGGTCTTCAGGGTCAGCTGGATGCAGGCCTTGGGGGAATAGACCGCATTGGGCAGGAAGTTAATCGACAGCTTCGCACCCGTCTCCAGGATGCCCGCGGCCACCGCCGTCTCGATGGCCTTGACCCGGCACTGCTGGTCAAAGGCGTAGCGGATCTCGTCTGTCACCTGGTCCAGCACCCAGCCGGCGCCCTGGCCTTCGGGACCGCGCACCAGGGCCTCATAGGCGAAGGGCTTGCCCGTCTGCAGGTCGACGATGGGCTGGAACGCCATGGCGATGTCGAACGGCAGGCCCGCGCCGTCGCGGCAACCGGCGCATGGGGCCAGGGCGTGCGGGGTCTCAGTCATGGGGCCTCCACCAGCAAGCGACGCGGTCACCTGTGGCAGACCGCGGTTAACACCCGCCAAAAGAGCGTGGGCGCAATGTCGCACCCCCTGGCGGCGGCCTCAGCCTTCGCCGCGCGCCCGGGCCTCGACCTTCTTGCGCTCCATCAGCCGGATGGTGGAGGTGCCCTTGGCCAGCACCTCGCCGGCGGCGTTTTTCAGCTGCCCCTCGACAAAGGCGGTGGACCGCCCACGCCGCTCGATCCAGCCCTCGGCGAACACCGTCCCCGGCCCGGCCGGCGCAAAGAAGCTGACCTTCAGCTCCAGGGACATGGGCGTCACCTCCTCGCCCGTCTCGCTCATCACCGCATGCGCCATGGCCGCGTCGATCCAGCCGCAGATGAAGCCGCCCTGCACCACCCCGCCCGAATGGCACATATGCGCCCCGGCCTCGTATTCGATCACCGCCCGGCCGTTCGCCATCTCGACCACCCGCTGCTGGCCCAGCGTCTCGTGAAGCTGCATCGCGTTTCCGTATCCCCGTTGTGTTTGGGCAAGGGCTTAGGCCTGCGACGCGACGTCTGGCAAGGCGGGGGAGGGGGAGGAGCAGGTGACGCGCATCTCCGCCCCACCGCCCGCGCGCAGATCTCCAGCGCCAGGGCGGGGCGATCCTGGCTCGCTTTGCCCTCGCCGGAGTAGCTCATGGGGTGCTCTTGGGTTGCTGATCCCGATCAAATCAACCATAAGGATTGACGAGAACGAAAGCAGAACTACTCTACTTGTGAGCGAGCCGGGGGGGCGTGGGTGGGCTTCTACTGTTCCTATGCGGCGTTCGAACCAAGGGATCGCGAGGCTCTGCTGGATCGGCTCGGCCTCATCGACAGCGGCGAATCCGGAGACTGGATCGACGGCGACCTCGTCTTGAAGGTGTCGGTCAAGGGCTGGCTGATCCTGGTCGGCGACTACAATCTGTTCGACGCGGCGCGGCTGACCCGGCTCGCGAAACTGGCCGGTGGCGTGGTCGGCGGCCAGGCCGAGGACAATGATTGCGTCGACAGCCTCGCCGCCTATGACACGGCGGGCCAACAACTTTGGTCCGTGTCCTACGGCTACGACAGAGTGCTCGAGGTTGCGGGTGATCCGCCCTCCAGCCTGGAGCGGCTGCGCGCGCCTCTGGAGGCCAAGGCGCAGGCCGACCCGAGCGTCGCCTACCTGTTCGACGCCCCCCTCGATCTCCTGGCGGAGCTCAGCGGCTGGAACCTGCAGGACGATGACCCCGAGGTCGGCTATGTCCGCCTCATTCCTAAGACGCCGGCGAACTGGAAGAGCGTCGCGCCGCCCGTAGTGCTGTCCGGTCCCGACAAGGAACAGGCCCAGGCGGACGCCTTGTACGGCGCCAAGGCCCTGCTTTTCCCGCTGCTGCTCGCTGTGTTGTCGGTGGGCGCGCTGGCCTCTTCCGGTCAGGGGGCCGCCACCTACTTCGCGACGCCGCTCCTGATCTGGCTGTTGGCGGTGATGTTGGATGTCGTCCGGCGGCCCAACTTCACCCACCTCTGGATCGGCTGGGGCCTGGTCTCCCTCGCGATGCTTGCGTTCGTAGCCTTGATGATCAGCGCCGTGTCCGAGCCTTCAGTGGGGTTGAAAGGTGTAGATGTATTGTCACCCCTCATCCTGCTGATTCCCATGGGGTTTGCGCATCAGAGCATGCATAGCCTCGACCCTCCGCCGGTTGCGCCGCGCCTCGGGCTGCGGGATTGGACGGCGCGGCTGGCTGTCCTGCCGATACTGTTCCTGGTGACCACGACCTGGCAGAGTCCGCCGGCGACAGAGGCGAGCTCAATCTTGTGGCAGGCCATGTTCGCCCTTGTGGGCCTTGGCGCGGTGATCTGGTCGCGCCGCAGCGTCTGGGCCATCCGGCTGGTCTGGATCCCCGTCCTGGCCTGGGCGAGCCTCCTGATCCCGGCCCTCAGCAAGCCCTCTCACCGGACCTGGTCGCTGCTGCTCTTCGCGGTCCCGATCCTCATCTCAGGCGGCATCCTGATCATCGCTGAACGCGCCGCCAAGTCGGCCAAGGCCTGACCTCACCCCGCATCTCCGCCCCGCCACACACCGTCACATAAACTTGGTCTGGCCGCCCCATTGCCGCCGGGGAGGGGCGTCATCATCTGCCGGGCTGGGGATACGAGAGGAGAGAGACGAATGTCCGAACCGACCTTCGAACCCGACCGCCGCCCCGACGGCGCCGTCGCCCTCCACTTCACCCCCGCCGAGTGGCGGCATTTCCTGGAAGACCCCAGCTTCCTGGCCGCCGACGACAATCGCTACCTCCCACCCCGCCGCCTGATGGGCGTCGACGTAGTCATCGTCCCGGATCACCGGTTCGGGTGAGGGGGGAGCGCCGGCATCGATGAAGCTATGCAACACTTCTCGGTTGCGTCTAGGGTGCCTTCGCGCCGTTTGTGGGAAGCCATGAAAGTCACCGCTACCCTAACCGTCCTTGCCCTGAGCTGGGTTGGCCCCGCTCACGCCCAGCCGGTGTCAAAGCCAGTGTGGCGCAGCCTCCCTACCCCGGAGGACGTCGCCGCGGCCATGCCGACCCAGGCCATCGCCGCCGGGCAGGGCGGCCTCGCCCGCTTGACTTGTGTGGTGGCTTCCAGCGGTGCGCTCGCTGACTGTGTGATCGCCGGGGAGGAGCCTGCCGGCTTGGGCTTTGGCGCCGCTGCTCTGACGCTCATTCCGAAGATCACCATGGCTCCGGCCTGGAGCGATGGGCGCTCGGCCGTGGGTGAAAGCATCACCTTGCCGCTGCGGTTTGCGGCGCCCGCGCCGCGGCTGGCGGAAGCGCGGTACAAGGGCGGCAGCGCCGGCCGCCTGGGCGGTCCGGGCCCCTACTATCCCGACCGGGCCGCTCGGTTGGGCATTACCGGAACCGCCGTAATCGAGTGTGACCTCGCGCCGGACGGCGGGCTTGGGGCCTGCAAAGTGCTGGGCGAGGCTCCAGCTAACGAGGATTTCGCGAATGCCGCAATGGTCATGGCGGCGCGCGGTCACCTCAAGGCGGAGACGCGGCCTGGCGCGACGGCTAAGGAGCGCGTCCGGGTGAAGGTGGTGTTTGGCCCGGGCTAGGTGGATCGTCTTTCCGAGCCAGGTGTACGGCGCGGTCAGCGCTCAAACTCCAACTGTCATCCCGGCCGCAGCGTAGCGGAGAGCCGGGACCCATAGACACAGGTCTGGCCGGATAATCTCGCGCGTATGGGTCCCGGACAAGCCGCTCGCGCGGCTTTCCGGGATGACAGCGTGGGGACGGACCAGCCAACAAAAAACCCCTCCGGCTCGCACCGGAGGGGTCTTCTGTTAGCCCAGCGGCCTGACGGCCCGCGGGCTTAGTAGCCTTGGATGCGGGCGTAGCGGTCACGGTGGTAGGCTTGGCTGCCGAAGGCGGCTTCGCAGGCGCGGGCGCGCTTCAGGTAGAAGCCGGCGTCGTGGGCGTCGGTCATGCCGATGCCGCCGTGCATCTGGACCATTTCGTTCGACACCAGGTGGAAGGTGTCGCCCATCTTGGCTTTGGCCAGGGAGACCAGCTCCGGCACGTCCGGCGAGCCGGCGTCGATCGCCTGAAGGGCGGCTTCGACGGCCGAGCGGGCCAGTTCCAGGTCGGTGAACATCTTGGCCGCGCGGTGTTGCAGGGCCTGGAACGAACCGATGACCTGGCCGAACTGAACGCGGACCTTCAGGTAGTCGAGGGTGGTCTCGAAGGCCTGGACAGCGGCGCCCAGCATTTCGGCGCAGACGCCCGCGCGGGCGCGGTCGAGGGTGGCTTCCAGAACCGGCCAGCCCTTGCCTTCCTCGCCCAGCAGTTCACCGGCGGCGCCGTTGAACTCGATGTTGGAGGCGCCGCGGCTGTCGGCCAGCTTCAGGGTCTGCTTCTTCACGCCGGCGTCGTCGGCCTTGACCAGGAACAGGCTGATGCCGTCGGTGTCGCCCGGCTTGCCCGAGGTGCGGGCCGAGACGATCAGCAGGTCGGCGGCGGGGCCTTCCAGCACGAAGGTCTTCTTGCCGGTCAGCTTGTAGCCCGAGCCGGCCTTCTCAGCCTTCAGGGCGACCTTTTCCGGCGCGTGGTGCGCGCCTTCGTCCACCGCCAGGGTGGCGACGACGGCGCCCTCGGCGATCTTCGGCAGCCATTCGCCCTTCTGGGCGTCGGAGCCGCCCAGGATCAGGGCGCTGGCGCCGGCCAGGCCCGAGGCCAGCAGCGGCGAGGCGGTCAGGGTGCGGCCCATTTCCTCAAGGATGAGGCCCAGCGACAGGTAGCCGAAGTTCGAGCCACCGAAGTCTTCCGGGATGATCACCCCGGCCCAGCCCATCTCGGCCTGCTCGGCCCAGGCGGCCTTGTCGAAGCCAATTTCGACGCCGCTGTCGCGCATCTTGCGGAAGGCGGTGACCGGGCTCTTTTCCTGCACCCAGCTCTTCGCCGCGTCGCGCAGCATGCTCTGTTCTTCGTTCAGAACGGCCATTTGTTTCTAGTCCCTATGAAATCTTCAATGTCGGTCGTCGAGGCGGGCGCCCTTATGGGTCAGATGCTAGCCACCTGACCCCAGGGCGCCCAAGGCCTCAGTTGTTTTGGGTGTGGTCGGGCAGGCCCAGGATGCGCTTGGAAATGATGTTGTTCTGCACTTCCTGGCTGCCGCCGTAGATCGTGGTGGCCTTGCCGCCCAGCCAGGAGCGCACGGCGGTGAGCTCGTCGGCGTTGAAGGCGTCGCCTTCCCAGCCCAGGCCCTGGTGACCCATGATCTCCAGCGTCAGCTCGGCCTTGTCCTGCATCCAGCGGGTGCCGGCGTTCTTCATGATCGAGGTGGCGGCGGACGGGCCGGAATTGCCCTTGGCCTCCATCATCGCCCGCACCGCCGTCTGTTGGAAGGCGCGGCCGTCGATCTCGTTCATGATCACGCGGGTGCGCAGGTCCAGGTCGGCCAGGCGGCCGGCCTCATCCGTACCCACATAGTCCTTGGCCAGCTTCGGCAGCGGCTTGGCGCCGCCGAACCCACCGCCGCCACCGGCGCCGGACAGGCCCGAACGCTCATGCTGCAGCAGGCGCTTGGCGATGGTCCAGCCGCCGTTCAGCGGACCGACCAGGTCCTTCTTCTCGGCGCGGGCGTTGGTCAGGAAGGTTTCGCAGAAGGGCGAATTGCCGGCGATCAGCTTGATCGGCCGCACTTCGACGCCTGGCTGGTGCATGGTGAAGAGGACGAAGGAAATGCCCTCGTGCTTCTTCGACGTGTCCGTGCGCACCAGGCAGAAGCACCAGTCGGCGTACTGGGCGCCGGAGGTCCAGATCTTCTGGCCGTTGATCAGGTAGTGGTCGCCCTTGTCCTCGGCGCGGGTCTGCAGCGCGGCGAGGTCGGAGCCGGCGCCCGGCTCGGAGAAGCCCTGGCACCACTGGATGTCCCCGCGGCAGATCGCCGGGATGTGTTCTTTCTTCTGATCCTCGGTGCCGTACTCGAGCAGGGTCGGGCCGAACATCATGACGCCCATGCCGCCGATCGGGTTATAGGCCCCGGCGCGGCCGAACTCCTGCTGGATGACCCGGCCCTCGGCCGCCGACAGGCCGCCGCCGCCGTATTCCGCCGGCCAGGTGGGGGTGCCCCAACCCTTGGCCCCGACGGCCTTGCGCCAGGCTTCCTGGTCCTCGGTGGGCTTGGACCGTTCTTCCCGCATCATCGGGTTCGGTCGGCCCTTCAACGAAGCCGGGAAGTTGGCCTCGACCCACGCGCGAACCTCGCCGCGGAAAGCGTCGAGATCACCGCCTCCAAAGTCAGCCATCAAATGTCTCCATCAAAAAAAGTCGTTTCAAAACGTCGTCTCTAACCGCTCATCCCGGCGAATGCCGGGATCCAGATTCAGCCGCCGAGCCTGATCCTTGGCCCGCCCTGATCCAGACCTTTGACCTGGATCCCGGCATTCGCCGGGATGAGCGGGGTGGGGGGCAGGCCCGAGCCTGATCCAGCTACGTCAACTCCCTAATGGCTTTGGGTCAGATCGGGGAGTCCCAGGATGCGTTTCGAGATGATGTTGTTCTGAACCTCGTTCGAGCCGCCGTAGATCGAGCCGGCCTTGCCGGACAGCCAGGTGCGCACCGCGGCCAGTTCCTCGGCCGTGAAATCGCCGCCCTCCCAGCCCAGGCCCTGGTGGCCCATGAACTCGAGCGTCAGCTCGGCCTTGTCCTGGGCGACCTTCATGTTGGCGTTCTTCATGATCGAGGTCGCCGCCGACGGGCCGGAATTGCCCTTGGCCTCCAGGGCCGCACGCAGCACCGTCTGCTGCAGGGCCTTGGCGTCGATTTCGTTCAGGATGATGCGGGTGCGCAGGTCGGTGTCGGCCAGCCGGCCTTGCTCGTCCTCGCCCACATACTTCTTGGCCACCACGCCCAGGGCCGGTTCCTTGACCTTGGACGAACCCATGCGGCCGCCCATGCCCGAACGTTCATGCTGCAGCAGGCGCTTGGCCACGCTCCAGCCGCCGTTCAGCGGGCCGATCAGGTTTTCCTTGGGCACCTGAACGTCGGTGAAGAAGGTTTCGCAGAAGGGCGAGTTGCCGGCGATCAGCTTGATCGGACGGACTTCGACGCCCGGCTGGTGCATGGAGAACACCACGAAGGAGATGCCCTCGTGCTTCTTGGACTGGTCGGTGCGCACCAGGCAGAAGATCATGTCGGCGTACTGGCCGCCGGAGGTCCAGATCTTCGAACCGTTGACCAGGAAGTGGTCGCCCTTGTCCTCGGCCTTGGTCTGCAGGGACGCCAGGTCAGAGCCGGCGCCCGGCTCGGAAAAGCCCTGGCACCAGCGCACCTTGCCGGTGGCGATGTCGGGGATGTAGCGCTGCTTCTGCTCTTCGGTGCCGTATTCCAACAGGGTCGGGCCGAACATGTTCACGCCCATGCCGACGATCGGGTTGACCGCGCCGATGGCGGCCATTTCCTGCTGCAGCACCCGGGCCTCAGCCGTCGAAAGACCGCCGCCGCCCAGCGCTTTCGGCCAAGTGGGAACGCCCCAGCCCTTGGCGCCCATGCGCTCCTTCCAGACCGCGAGGTCGCCCTCGGGCTTGGCCGGGCTCATGATCGCCGCTTCCAGGGCGGCTTTGTCAGCGCCCAGCGACTTGGGGAAATTCGCCGCGAGCCATTCACGCGCTTCGGCGCGGAAGGCCTCGGTATCGGCCCCTCCGAAATCAGCCATCAAAAATTCTCCCTAAAAATCATTATCTTATATCTTAGTATAACACGAAATTCGGCCGTGATGAGTCCCGCTTACTTGGGGTCAGGCAGGCCGAGCACGCGCTTGGAGACGACGTTGAGATTGATCTCCGAGGTGCCGCCCTCGATGGAGTTGCCCTTGGAGCGAAGCCAGGTGCGGACAGCGGCCAGTTCGGGGGCGGAATAGCCCTCGCCGGTCCAGCCCAGCCCCGCGGTCCCCAGGGCCTCGACGATCAGCTCGTTGCGGTCCTGGGCGATCTTGGCGCCGGCGTACTTCATGATCGAGGTGGCGGCGGACGGGCCATTGCCGGCCCGGGCCTCGTCGGCGGCGCGGCGCACGGTCTGCTGGAAGGCCTGGGCCTCCATCAGGTGCTCGATGGCCCGGCGGCGCAGGTCGGAATCGGCGACGCGGCCGGTCTCGTCCAGGCCCACATAGTCCTTCAGAGCGCCCATCACGGTCAGGGCGTTCACCGGCGCGCCGATGGAGGCGCCGCCCAGGCCGGCCGAGATGTTGTCGCGTTCGAACTGCAGCAGGCGCTTGGCCACCGTCCAGCCGCCGTTCAGCGGGCCGAACAGCTGGTCCTTCGGGACCTTCACGTCGGTGAAGAAGGTCTCGCAGAAGGGCGAAGTGCCGTTGATCAGCCGGATCGGCCGGACCTCGACGCCGGGCGTCTTCATATCGATCAGCACGAAGGAGATGCCCTCGTGCTTCTTCGAACTATCCGTTCGCACCAGGCAGAAGCACCAGTCGGCGAGATTGGCGCCCGAGGTCCAGATCTTGGAGCCGTTGATCAGCCAGTGGTCGCCCTTGTCTTCGCAGCGGGTCTGCAGCGAGGCCAGGTCGGAGCCGGAGCCGGGCTCGGAATAGCCCTGGCACCAGCGCACCGTGCCGGTGATGATCCCGGGCAGGTGCTGACGCTTCAGCGCCTCGGTCCCGTACTCGATCAGGGTCGGGCCGAACATCATCACACCCATGCCGCCGATCGGGTTGCGGGCGCCGACGGCGGCCATTTCCTCGGCCAGGACGCGGGCCTCTTGGCGGGACAGACCGCCGCCGCCGTATTCCGCCGGCCAGGTGGGAACGCCCCAGCCCTTGGCGCCCATGCGCTCGCGCCAAAGCTTGGCTTCGGGGCTCTCAGGTTGGGCCTGCATGGCCGCCAGCTGGGCCGCGGGATCGGCCTTCAGGCTGGCGGGGAAGTTCTCCGCAAGCCAGGCGCGGGCCTCCGCCCGGAACGTCTCGGCGTCGCCACCAAAGTCAGCCATGGAAATTCGCCTTCAAAATCGTCGGGTTGGAGAACGACGCCGCCCGCCGAAATTTCGGGCGGCGCCTGGTCTTAAAGCTTACTTCGGATCGGGCAGGCCGAGCACCCGCTTGGACACCACGTTGATATTGATCTCCGAGGTGCCGCCCTCGATGGAGTTGCCCTTGGAGCGCAGCCAGCCGCGGGTCGCCAGGATCTCGTGGTTCGAGTAACCCTCGCCCTCCCAGCCCAGGCCTTGCGAGCCCAGGGCCTCGACCATCAGTTCCGAGCGTTCCTGGGCGAAGGAAGCCGCCGCGTACTTGATGATGGAGGTCGCCGCCGACGGGCCGTTGGACGCCTTGGCCTCCGCCGCGATCCGCGAGATCGTCATGTAGAAGCAGCGGAAGTCCATGTTGTTCTTGGTGATCCGCGAGCGCAGATCGGGGTCGGCCACCGCGCCGGTCTCGTCGGCGCCGATATACGTCTTGGCCAGCTGGCCCAGGTCGCCCGCCGCTCCGCCGGCGCCGCCGCCGGAGCCGAAGCCGCCAGAGATGTTCTGGCGCTCATACTGCAGCAGGCGCTTGGCGATCTCCCAACCGCCGTTCAGGGCGCCGACCATGTTGGCCTTGGGCACCTTCACGTCGGTGAAGAAGGTTTCGCAGAACGGGCTCTCGCCGCTGATCAGCTGGATCGGGCGGGTCTCGACGCCCGGGCTGGTCATGTCGATCAGCACGAAGGAGATGCCCTCGTGCTTCTTCGAGGTGTCGGTGCGCACCAGGCAGAAGCACCAGTCGGCCTTGTTGGCGTAGCTGGTCCAGATCTTGGAGCCGTTGATCAGCCAGTGGTCGCCCTTGTCCTCGCAGCGGGTCTGCAGGCCGGCGAGGTCCGAGCCGGCGCCCGGTTCGGAATAGCCCTGGCACCAGCGGGCGTCGCCGTTGATGATCTTGGGCAGGAATTCCTTCTTCTGCGCCTCGTTGGCGTATTCCAGCAGCACCGGGCCCAGCATCCAGATGCCGAACGAGGCCAGGGGCTGGCGGTACTTGCCGGCCGAAAGCTCCTGCTCGAACACCCGCGCCTGGGCCGGGGTCAGGCCGCCGCCGCCGTATTCCTTGGGCCAGGTCGGGGCGGTGAGGCCCTTGGCCGCAGCGGCGCGCATCCATTGGATCTGCGGATCGTTGGAGCCGGCGAAGGCGCGGCCGCCCCACATGGCTTCCGGGTCGACCTCAGCGTTCGGATCGCGCAGGGCCGCAGGATAGTTGGCCTCAAGCCAGCCGCGGATTTCCGTACGGAACGCGTCCAGGTCGCCGCCGCCGAAGTCGGCCATGATGATCTCCCGTCAGGTCTAAAAACGTCCGGGGCACCTTAGCGTCGGGCGCCCCAAGAGCAAGGAAAACGAACGCTTGTTTGACTTACGGACAAGCGGTGGCTGTGGATGCGCGACCGGGGTAAGAAGCGGACAACTTTGACGATCCACGGACGGGGCATGCGATTCGGCTCTGAACTGAAGCCCGCCCTCTTTTCGGTTGTCCCGATCCTTGGGGCGACCCTGACCCTCATGGCTGGGGTCCTGCTGATCTGGTCCGGCGCGACGCCGTCCGTGCCCGATCACTTCATGATCGTGTGGCGACACACCCCGGCGATCCTGATCGAGACCAGCCACTTCCTGTCCAGCGTCATGGGCCTGGTGCTGGTGATGCTGGCCTTTGGCCTGCGCGCCCGCCTGAACGGGGCCTGGGCGGCCACGGTCGCGGCCCTGCTGATCGCCGCGCCCCTGGCCCTGTTGAAGGGCTTCGTGTGGGAAGAGGCCCTGGCCCTGCTGGTCCTGGCCCTGGTGCTGGCGCCGTTCCGCACCGCCTTCCCCCGGGCCTCGAACCTGACGCGGATGGAGATCACCCCCGGCTGGCTGGTGTCCGCCCTGGCCATGGTGATCGGGGTGGGGCTCCTGGGCCTGTGGTCCTTCGAGCACGCCGACTATGGCGACCAGCCGTTCTGGAAGACCATGGCCGACGCCGACGCCGCCCGCTCTATCCGGGCCTGGGGCGGGACCGCCATCGCCCTGGTGATCTTCGGTGTCTGGCGCCTGTTCGCCACCGTCGCCACGCCCAAGGTGGTGGGCGAGGGCGATCCGGACTTCCAGCAGGTCCGCGCCATCCTGGCCAAGGCGGAGTTGGCCGAGCCGACCTCGAACGTCGCCCTCTTGGGGGACAAGCGGTTTCTGTTCTCGCCCTCGGGCGAAAGCTTCCTGATGTTCGCCGTCCGCGGCCGCTCCTGGATCGCCCTGGGCGCGCCGGTGGGGCGTCGGTCGGAACGACTGGACCTCCTGTGGCGCTTCCGGGAACTGGCGGACGCCCACGCCGCCCGGCCCTGTCTCTATTCGATCGGCGCCGAAGACCTGCCCGACGTGGTCGAGCTGGGCTTCTCGATCCAGAAGGTCGGCGAGCTGGCGGCCCTGCCCCTGGCCAATTTCCAGATCGACGGCACCAAGCGCGGCAACCTGCGGCGCGCCTGGAAGAAGCTGGGGGCGGAAGGCGCGACTTTCGAGGTCGTCCGGCCGCCAAACGTCCAGGCGATCCTGCCGGACCTGGCCGCGATCTCCGAGGCCTGGCTGGCGCACCACGCCGGCGGCGAGAAGGGCTTCTCCATGGGCGGGTTCCACCCCGGCTATGTGGCCGAGTTCCCGGTCGCGGTGGCCCGCTGGGAGGGCCGCATCGTCGCCTTCGCTACCCTATGGCCCACGGCCGCCAAGACCGCCTTTTCCACCGATCTGATGCGCTACGCCGACGACGCGCCGAAACGGATCATGGACTACCTCTTCGTCGAGGTGATCAACTGGGGCCGCGCCGAGGGCTATGGGGCCATGGAGTTCGGCATGGCGCCCCTGGCCGGGCTCGAGGACCGCCCCCTGGCGCCGATCCTGTCGCGGGTCGGCAACCTGGTGTTCGAGCGGGGCGAGGACCTCTACAATTTCCAGGGCGTGCGCATGTACAAGGATAAGTGGGATCCGCTCTGGCATCCCCGCTACATCGCCGCCCCGCACAAGTGGATGATCCCCATCCTGCTGGCCGATGTCGGGCTGCTGTCCTCGGGCGGCGTCGCCGGCCTCGCCAAGCGCTCCCGAAAGCCGGATGAACCCGCCACGGTCCCCGCCGCGGCCTAGTCCTAGCGACCTGTGGTCACGCCCAGCAGGTTCACCAGGTGGACGGTGAACACCAGGGCGCCCGTGGCGCAGACCACCATCAGCGCCCTCCAGGGGATCAGCCGTGGCCCGCGGATCGGATTGGGCGGGCGCGCGCCGCGCCAGCCGCAGAAGACGCCGGCCGCCGTCAGGCTGAGGGCGGCCCATAGGGTGGGAACAAGATCCATCTGCGACGCCCTACCGCAGCCGGTCGCGAACGGCAAAGGTGAACGAAGCGTTAACCCTTAAGACGCTGTTAACCATGATTGGGCTTGGGTTTACGGGGCTTTCCCCGTCATCCACAGGCAATCGCGTCAGACGCAAGATGTAGCGTTAACCTCGCGTTTACACCCCAAGGATCGGTGGCTAGCGTCCAATGAGCAGTGCCAGGAGATCGATTCGGGATGAGTTCGGGGGCGCCATGGAGCGTCAAGGGCATCGACCCTAAGGCGCGGGAGGTCGCAAAAGACCTTGCCCGTCGCGAGGGGTTGACTCTTGGCGAATGGCTCAACCGGATGATCCTGGAAGAGGAGGGGCCTGAGGAGATCACCTCAGAGGCCTACTTCACCGACACCAAGTTCCTGGATCCCGAGCCTGAGGGCGCGGTCGAGCGCCCCGCCCGGACCTATTACGAGACCCCGCGCGCCGAGCCGACCTACGCTGAGGCGCCGCGGCGAGAGCCCGCCCGTCCTGAGCCCGCCCGCGCCGAAGCGCCGCCGGCGCGCTGGGAAGCCCCCGAGCATCCCGCCGACGAGATCGGCCGCGTCGCCCTGGCCCTGGATCGGCTGACCGAGCGGATCGAGACGTCCGAGGGCCGCACCGGTCTGGCCATCACCGGGGTCGAGCACTCGGTGCGCGACGCCATCTCCCGCATCGAGGCCGCTGAACGCGAGAGCGTCGCCGTCGCCGCCCGCTTCGAGGGCGCGGTCGGCGAGGTCCAGACCGAGCAGTCGCGGATCGCCGAACGGCTTCGCCGCATGGAGACCGAGGCCGCCGGCCCGCGCTCGGCCGAGGCCCTGCGCGCCCTGGAGCAGGCGCTCGGCAAGGTCGCCAACCATCTCTACGAGGGCGAGGCCCGCACCCGCGAAACCCTGACCGCCCTGCGCCAGCGGGTGGAGCGGCACGAGACCGCAGCCGGCGCTCCGGTCGACGTCATCGAGGAAGTGGTCAACCGCGTCGGCGCCCGCCTGTCGGAAGTCGAGGCGCGCACCACCGAGGCCATGGAAGGCCTGCGCGCGGCCTTCTCCGGCCTGGACGATCGGGTGAAGTCTGTCGAGGGCGGCTCCTCGCCGGCGATCGACCAGCGCCTGGAACTCCTGGCCGCCAACCTGACCAACCGGGTAGAGGCCAGTCGGGCCGAGATCGCCCAGAAGCTTCAGACCGTCAGCGAAGGCCGGTTCGACCGTATGGAGCGCAAGCTCGCGGAGATGGCCGAGAATGTCCGCCGGGCCGAGCACCGCTCCGCCCAGGCCATCGAGAAGATGGGCCGCGAGGTCCTGACCATGGCCGACACGCTTAATCGCCGGGTCCAGAACACCGAGCACCGCAGCGCTGACGCCATCGAACAGGTGGGCGGCGAGGTGGCGCGGATCGCCCAGGCCATGGAGACGCGGCTGTCGCGCAGCGACAATCTGCACGCCGAGGCCCTGGAAAAGCTGGGCGCCGAGATCAGCCGCATCTCCGACCGCCTGACCGAACGGATCGCCAGCTCCGAGCGTCGCTCCGCCCAGGCCATCGACGATGTGGGCGAGCAGGTGGCCCGGGTCACCGAGCGCATCAACCAGCGGTCCGAGCGCGCCTCCGACGACCTGGTCGAGCGCATCCGCCAGAGCGAGGAGCGCACCGCGCGCCTGCTGGAGGAAGCCCGCGAGAAGATCGACCAGCGCCTGGCCGAGACCGGCCGCAAGGTGCAGGAGACCATCGCCGCGACCCCGGCCGCCGCGGCTCCCGCGCCAGTCATCGTCAAGCACGAGCCCCCGGCTTCGCCCTTTGGCGACGATCCCTTCCCGAGCTTCGGCGCGCCCGCCGAACTGGACAGCGATCCCCTGGCCCGCCAGGCCTTCGCCCCGCCGATCACCCCCGCGGAAACCGGCCAGGCCTATTCGGCCCCGTTCCCGAACGAGCCCCAGCGTCCGGACTTCGACGCCGAGGACTTCGCCGCCGCCGACGGTTTCGCCGACCTGCCGCCCGAGGCCGACGAGGACTTCGCCGACCTGGCGGCGGACGCCGAGCCGGAGGTTGAAGACCTGCCGGGCGTCGGCCCCGGATTCGACGTTGATCCGGAACCGGCCTTCCAGGCGCAGGCGCCGGGCCGGCCCTTGTCCACCCGCGAAGTCATCGAGCAGGCGCGCGCCGCCGCCCGCATGGCCAGCCAGCAGGACGCCAAGGGCCGCAAGGCCAAGGCGCCCAAGCTGGCGAAAGCGGACAAGGCCGAGAAGGCGGACAAGGCGGAGCGGGGCGAGAAGTCGTCGCTGTTCTCGGCCTTCACCAACCGACCGAAGCGCCGGGCCGGATCGTCGCTGCAGACCGCCCTGATGATCGTCGGCGGCGCCGCCGCCCTCAGTGTCAGCGCGGCCGGCGTCGTTCTGATGGAAGGCAAGCCTAACGGCGCGCCGCCCAAGCGGGTCGCCGACGCCATCGACGCGATGTCGGGCGGGTCCAAGGAAATCAAGACCGCCGAGGCCGACACCACGCCGTTCGGCGACAGCCCGCGGGTCTCCGTGGCCCTGGCGCCCCAGGCCGTGAGCCAGATGGGCGCGACCCCGGCCGGCGCCACCGGCGTCGACACCGCCGATCTGGCGGCGCGCTTCGGCGCGGCGTCCGCCGCCGTTGAGGCCGCCAAGCCGGGTGGGATCGAGGACCTGCGCAAGGTCGCCCAAGCCGGCTATGCGCCCGCCCAGTTCTATCTCGCCCGCCTGTACGAAAACGGCGACGGCGGGGTGAAGAAGGACCCGGTCGAGGCCCGTCGCTGGACCGAGCGCGCGGCCGAAGGCGGCGAACGCAAGGCCATGCACAATCTCGGCATCGCCTATTTCTCGGGGTCGGGCGGGGCCAAGAACTCCACCATGGCCGCCCAATGGTTCCGGCGCGCCGCCGACCTGGGCCTGGTCGACAGCCAGTACAATCTGGCCGCCCTCTATGAACAGGGCCTGGGCGTCAGCAAGAACAACGCCGAGGCCTACAAGTGGTACCTGATCGCCGCCCGCACCGGCGACGGCGACGCCCGCAAGCATGCGGACCAGCTCAAGGCCACCCTGTCCACCGACGCCCGGATCGTGGCCGAACGCGCGGCCCAGGCCTTCCGCCCGGCCCAGCCGAACCCCTCGGTCCTGCCCACCGCCCAGGCCGAGGTCGGGGCTCCGGCCTCTACCGTGTCCATGGCCCAGCGCGCCCTGTCCCGGCTGGGCTACTACCAGGGTCCGACGGACGGCTCGGCCTCGCCGGCCCTGAAGATGGCGGTCGCCGCCTACCAGCGTGACCAGGGCGCGCCCGCCACCGGCGTGCTCGACCCGACCACGGTCTCGCGTCTCTCGGTCTTCACCCGCTGATTTGACTCTTCCCGCCGGCGTGGTCTTCTTCCCAAAGGCCAGCTAAGCTTGGCCGTGGCGATCCGCTCGGAGGCTCCATTTGGACGAAGAGATCGGCGCCCCGCCATCTGTCTGGGCCATCGCCCTCCTGGGCCTGAGCGGGTTTCCCGTGGCGGCCATGGCCTATGCCTATGGCCCGTCCAGCATCTCCGGCCACGGCCTGAACGTCCTGATCACCTGGTCGGCGGTGATGCTCGGCTTCCTGGGCGGCATCCGCTGGGGGCTGGAAAGCGGGCGAAAGGCCCCGCCACGCTGGCCCAGGCTCGCCCTGTCGGCCCTGTTCCCCATCGGCGGCTGGACCCTGTTGGCGGCGCGCGGCGACATCCCGGTGGAATGGATCCTGACCGGCTATATCGCCGCTTACATCCTGCAATGGCTGTTCGACCATTCCGCTCCGGACACCCCGTCGCGCTATCCGCGTCTGATGACCGTGCTGACCCTTGGGGCCTGCGTCTCACTGGCCATGGCCTTGGAAAAAGCCCTGCGGATGTAGTGGGCTAGCGCCCGTCCTCAGTCTCCGGTGAGGGACCGCCAGCCCACCGCATGCACCTTGCTGGCCCCCAGGGCGCCGGCCAGGGGCGGACGGACGAACATCCCCCCGAAGGCCGCGTCGCGCACGTTCAGCCCGCCCGCATAGGCGCCGAAAGCCGGCAGGATCAGCCGTTCGCCATCGGTGATGAAACAACGCCGGCGCACCGTGCCCTTGGCCGTGCTGACCCGCGCGGCCGGATGCAGGTGGCCCGCGACCTCGCCGGCCTGCGGCCCGTCCTGCGGCTCGTGGCGCAGGACCAGGCCCGCCAGCGCCATCTCGTCCACCACTTCGCCCGGCAGGGCGCGGGGGCCGTCGGCGTCGTGATTGCCCACCACCCAGACCAGGGTCCGGCCGCGGGCCAGCGCCTTCAGGCTCTCGGCGTCGCGGGGCGCGAGCCGGTCCTCGGAGCGGCCGTCATGGAAGGTGTCGCCCAGCAGGACGACCACGTCGGGCTGCAGCGCCCCGGTCTCCGCGGTCAGCCGACGCAGGGTCTCGGCGGTGTCATAGGGCGGCAGCATCTGGCCGCGCGCCGCATAGGCGCTGCCCTTCTCCAGGTGCAGGTCGGCGACGATCAGCACCCGCTGGGCCTCCACCCACAGGGCGCCGGAGGCGCGCATCAGGACGTCCAGCCCATAGACGCTGGTCCGCAAGCCGCCGCAGGGGCCGGCTGAGAAGGCGTAGGGGGAGGGGGCCAGGGCGGTCACGCCACCGCCTCGGCGATCAGGTCGGCCTCGGCGTCGGCCAGGATCATGTCGGCGGCGTCGCCGGGCGAGCGCTCCTTGCCGATCTCCAGCATGATCGGCACCGAGAAGGGCGAGACGTGGTCGAGGGGCGCGTGGCGGATGCGGCCCTGGATGCGCTCCAATAGCTGGCCCAGCCGCGCCACGTCGATCAGGCCGGTGGCGGCGTCGTCCCGCGCGCAGCGCAGGAGCAGATGGTCGGGTTGGTGTCTGCGCAGCACGTCGTAGATCAGGTCGGTTGAGAAGGTCACCTGGCGTCCGGACTTCTGATGCTCGCCGGGGAATCGGCGCTCGATCAAGCCGGATATGATGGCGCATCCCTTGAAGGCGCGCTTCATCATGAAGCTCTCGGCCAGCCAGGCCTCCAAGTCGTCGCCCAGCATGTCCTGGGCGAACAGCTCATCCAGGTCCACCTCGTCCAGCGGCTTCAGGGCCCAGACGGCCACCGCATAGTCGTTGCAGACAAAGCCCAGCGGCGCGGCCCCCATCCGCTCCAGCCGCCGGGTCAGCAGCATGGCGAGCGTTGTGTGGGCCAGCCGGCCCTCGAAGGGATAGCAGACCAGGAAGAACCGCTTCCCGCGAGGGAAGGTCTCCACCAGCAGCTCCTCCTCGCGCACGATCAGCGAGCGGGCCTTCTGCATCTCCAGCCATTCGCGCACGTCGGCCGGCAGCACGGCCCAGTGCGCCTCGTCGAACATCAGCTCGCGCACCCGCTTGGCGAGGAAGGTGGACAGGGCGAATTTCGACCCGCCCCAGGACGGCATGCGCGGGTCCTTGTCGGCGGCCGGCGAGACCAGCACGTCCAGGCCGGTCACGGCCACCAGCTTCCAGACCTGGCCGGCGAACACAAAGGTGTCGCCGGGCTCCAGCATCTCCAGATAGCCCTCCTCGACCTCGCCGATCTTGCGCCCGCCGCGCAGGGACTTGCCCATGGCGATGCGCACCGACAGCACGGCCGGCGACAGGATCGCCCCGACGTTCAGGCGGTGCCGCTGGGCGGTGGCGGCGTCGCGCACCCGCCAAAGGCCGTCCTGGCCCTTCACGATCCGCCGGAAGCGGTCATAGGTCTTCAGCGCGTAGCCGCCGGTGGAGACGAAATCCACGACCTGCTCGAAGTCCTCATACTCAAGGTCGCGATAGGGGCCGCTGGCGGTGACCTCGTCATAGAGGGCCAGCAGGTCGAAGGGCTCGGAACAGGCGCAGCCCATGACGTGCTGGGCCAGCACGTCCAGCGCCCCGACCCTCGGCGGGTCGCCGTCAAACCGGTTCTCGGCGATGGCCTCGCGGGCGGCCTGGCACTCCAGCATCTCGAAGCGGTTGGCGGGCACGAACAGGGCGCGGCTCGCCTCGTCCAGCCGGTGGTTGGCCCGGCCGATCCGCTGCACCATCCGGCTCGCGCCCTTGGGCGAGGCCAGCTGGATCACCAGGTCGACATCGCCCCAGTCGATGCCGAGATCGAGGGTCGAGGTGCAGACGACGGCCCGCAGCTCGCCCCGGGCCATGGCGGCCTCGACCTTGCGCCGCTGCTCCGCGGCCAGGCTGCCATGGTGCAGGGCGATGGGCAGGTCGTCGTCGTTGATCCGCCACAGCTCCTGGAAGGCGAATTCGGCCTGGAAGCGGGTGTTGACGAACACCAGGGCCGTCCGCGCCCCCTTAATGGCCTCATAGACCTCGGCCATGGCGTGCTGCGCCGTATGCCCCGCCCACGGCACCCGGCCCTCGGACAACAGCATGTCCACCACCGGCTGCGCCCCGCCGGGACCCCGCACGAGGTCGACGTCTCCTCCCCCGCGCGCAGGCGAGGGAGGAACAAAGCCCAGCCAGCGCTGGATCACGCTCGGGTCGTCCACCGTCGCCGACAGGCCCACCCGGCGCAGGTTCGGCGCAAAGGTCTGCAGCCGCGCCAGGTCGAGCGCCAAGAGGTCGCCCCGCTTGGAGGCGTGGATGGCGTGGATCTCGTCGACGATCACGCAGGCCAGGTCCTGGAAGTAGAGCCTCGCTCCCTCCCAGGCGCAGAACAGGGCCAGCTGCTCGGGCGTGGTGAGCAGGATGTCCGGCGGCTTCACCCGTTGGCGCTGGCGCCGCGAGACGCCGGTGTCGCCGGTGCGGCTCTCGGCCACGATGGGCAGGCCCATCTGGAGGATCGGGGCCATCAGGTTGCGCTCGACATCTACCGCCAGCGCCTTCAGCGGCGAGATATAGAGGGTGTGCAGGCCACGCGGCGTATTGGCCGGCGGTCGTTCGGCAAGCTCGATCAGGCTGGGCAGGAAGCCCGCCAGGGTCTTGCCGCCGCCAGTGGGCGCGATCAGCAGAGCGTCGCGGCCCGCCCGCGCCTTCTCGATCATTTCTAGCTGATGCGGCCGCGCGCTCCAGCCCCGGCCAGCGAACCAGGCGGCGAAACGGTCGGGAAGGAGAGGGGGCGCAAAGCCCGCGTCCGAGGCCATCGCTTCGCCTATAACATGTTCCCGTTCCGTTTCACGCTGAATCCGGCTAGGCAAATTGCGTGAACGCGCTTGCCTCGACCTTCGATCTCGCCCCGGCCCTGGTGGTCCTGCCCGGCCCCCGCGCCGCGGCGGCGGATGCGGCGCGGGCCGAGGCGATCCGCACCCCGGATGCGCGGGACCTGTTCGAGCGCGGCCCAGTGCTGGTGGCCCATGCGGCCATGACCGCGCGCCGCCTGGGGGTGAATGTGCCGCCCCGCGGGCCGGGCCTGTTCGATGCGCTGGAGCTCTACGCCTTCACCCGGCCGGCCCGGTTCTGCGCGCCCTCGGCCGTGGGCCTCGCCCAGGCGCTGGGCCTGG
>NZ_JBHTLQ010000032.1:0-46324 GCF_042679085.1 Phenylobacterium conjunctum
GCCCCCGACCCCGCCCTCGGCCACGTCGCCGACATCCTGCGCATGCTGCGCGGCGCGGCCCCCGCGCCGGCCGAGGCCCAGGCGGTGGACGCCTATCTGATGACGGTCTGCGACCATGGCCTCAACGCCTCGACCTTCGCCGCCCGCGTGGTGGCCTCGACCCGGGCCGGCCTGACCTCGGCGGTGCTGGCCGGGATCAGCGCCCTCAAGGGCCCGCTGCATGGCGGCGCCCCGGGGCCGGTCATCGACATGCTGGACGGGATCGGCGCGCCCGAAAACGCCCGGGCCTGGATCGAGGCGGCCCTGGCCCGCGGCGACCGGCTGATGGGCTTTGGCCACAGGGTCTACAAGGTGCGCGACCCCCGCGCCGACGCCCTGAAGGGCGCGATCCGGCGTATGGGCGCGGCCGGCGCCGCCAAGCGCGGACGGCTGGAATTCGCCGAAGCCGTGGAGAAGGCGGCCCTGGACATCCTCAAGGCCCACAAGCCCGACCGGCCCCTGGACACCAATGTGGAGTTCTACACCGCGCTCTTGCTGGAGGCTCTGGCCTTCCCCCCCAGCGCCTTCACCTGTGTCTTCGCCATGGGCCGCACCGCCGGCTGGCTGGCCCACGCCCGCGAGCAGCTGGCCGGCGGCCGCCTGATCCGCCCGGCCTCGGTCTATGTGGGGCCGACGCCCAAGGCTGCGGCTTAAAGCGCAAGGCTTGCGAGTCGTTCGCGCTACATCGGCCCGGCGGGCGCGGCTATCTAGTCGCCATGCACGCGCCCGCTGGCCTTTCCCCGCACGAGACCGCCGCCCTCACCCGGCGGATCACCCTGATGTCCGTCGCCACGGCCGGGACCTTAGTGGTCCTGAAGGTGGTGGCCTGGATCGCCTCGGGCTCAGTGGCCCTCTTGGCCTCGGCGGCGGACTCAGGCCTCGACCTCGTAGCCTCGCTGGTGACCTTCTTCGCGGTCCGCTACGCCGCAGAGCCGCCGGACGCCGAGCACCGGTTCGGCCACGGCAAGGCCGAGGCCTTCGCCAGCCTGGTCCAGGCCGGCCTGGTCTTCGCCTCCGCCGCCCTGATCGGCCAGGAGGCCATCCGCCACCTCTATGAACCCCATGCGCTCAGCCAGGGCGGATGGGCCATCGGGGTTATGGTGATCTCGACCGTCATGACCTTCGGCCTGATCAGCGCCCAGACCCAGGTGCTGAAGAAGACCAGCTCCGTGGCCGTCTCCGGCGACCGGGCCCACTACGCCACCGACCTGGCCTCAAACATGATCGCCCTCGTGGGCATCGGCGCCTCGGCCCTGCTGGGCGTCAACGGCCTCGACGCCATCGCCGCCCTGGCGGTCACCGCCCTCTTGCTGTGGGGCGCGATCAGCGTGTTCCGCGAGGCCGCCAACCAGCTGATGGATCGCGAGCTGCCGGAAGCGGACCGCGAGCGGATCATCGAGCTCCTGACCGAAGATCCGCGCCTGACCGACGTCCACCAGCTGCGCACGCGCGCCTCAGGGCCCTACGTCCACATCCAGATGCACGTCGACCTCGACCCGTCCCTGACCCTCGAGGCCGCGCATGCGGTGATGGTCGAGGCCGAGAAGCGGGTCCTGGCCCACTTCCCGTCGGCCGACATCCTGATGCACCCGGACCCGCGGGGCCGCGCCGAGCCCCACGGCGGCGCCTTCGCCGAAGCGCACGGCTAGCTGACGAGAACCACCAGCAGCACCGGCAGGACGCTGCCCGCGGCCAGCAGGCCAAGGGCGAGCTTGCGGCCGCGCGGGATCAACAGGCTGATCCACACCCCGGCGATGGACGATCCGGCCAGGCCGAGGCCGGAGAGGAACAGGATCGCCTTCAGGACGCCCATGGCCGGCGGCTCCTTACGCTCCGGCTCGGCCGCCTTGGGCTTTTCCGGGGCCTTCTGGGCGCTGGCGGCGGGCGCGGGGCGCTTGGGCTTTTCGGCGTAGCGCTGGTGGATGTGCACCTGGGCCAGCTTCTCGACGACCGCGGGCGGCGTGTAGGTCCCGCCCCGCGCCTCATGCAGGTGCAGCACCTGGATCGCCCCGGTCAGGCCGTAGAACAGCAGCAGCGGCGCGAAGAAGACGCTGACATAGAGGTGGATTTTCCGCAGCAGGCGGTTGAGTTGGGCGGGGTTCATGGGGGACTCCAAATCAGGCCTTCGCGCAGGGTGCTGCCCCGCCATAGCCCAGCTGGCATTGATCCACCTCAGAATCCCGGCGCCGACCCGCGGTTTCCCGGATCCGCGCCTGAGGGCGAGGCGCCCCTGGAGCCCGCCCGCGCAACGGTGCTAAGCCCGCCTGCGACGCCGCCGCAGGAGATCCGCCATGGAAGGCCCCACCTCGCACTTCTATTTCTCGCAGCGCCTGCGCCTGCACTATGTCGACTGGGGCAATGAGGGCGCGCCGCCCCTGCTGCTGGTTCACGGCGGCCGCGACCACTGCCGCAACTGGGACTGGGTCGCCGCTCACTATCGCGACCGCTATCACGTCATCGCCCCGGACCTGCGCGGCCACGGCGATTCCGGCTGGGCCATGGGCGGCGGCTATGACACGGCGGCCTATCTCTATGACCTGGCCCAGATCATCCATCAGAAGAAGCTCAGCCCCGTCACCATCATCTCCCACTCCCTGGGAGCCGGGATCGCCCTGAACTATTGCGGCGCCTTCCCCGAGACGGTGGCCAAGATCATCGCCATCGAGGGCCTGGGCCCCTCGCCCAAGATGCTGGCCGAAATCGCCGCGCGGCCCGTCGAAGGCCGCATCCGCGATTGGGTGAAGGAGCGCCGGGAGAACTCGGGCCGCAGCCCGCGCCGCTATGCGACCCTGGACGACGCCACCGCCCGCATGGCCGAAGAGAACCCCCACCTGTCCCCCGAACAGGCCCGTCACCTCACCGTCTATGGCGCGCACCAGAACGAGGACGGCACCTGGTCCTGGAAGTTCGACCCCTACGTCCGCTTCGGCGGCGGCATCGGCGGCCTGTCGCACACCGACCAGCACCATCTGTGGCGACAGATCACCGCCCCCGTCCTGCTGATGCGCGGCCTGGAGTCCTGGGCCTCCGATCCGGTCGCCGACGGCCGCATCGAGAACTTCAAGAACGCGCGGCTGGTCAATTTCGAGGGCGCCGGCCACTGGGTGCACCACGACAAGCTTCAACAGTTCCTGGCCGAGGCGGACGCGTTTCTGGCGGAATGAGGGGCTGCGCGCGATAAGCCGCACCCCTGAACGCCCTGATTCTGCTCTAAGTAAACGCGAACTTAAGGGGTCTGGGGTTTCCTCAAACTCCCCCCGTGACTGCCGTGTTCATGAGCGAAACTCGAATCCTTTTCCACTTCCCGCTGGACCCCGCCTCGCGCCAGGTGCGCCTGGCCCTGGGCGAGAAGCGGCTGGCCTTCACGGAACAGCCCGTCCGCTACTGGGAGCGTCCGGCCGAGCTGGTTAACCTGAACGCGTCCGGCCTGACCCCGGTCATGCGCGACGGCGACCTGGTGCTGTGCGAGAGCCGGGCGATCCTGGACTATCTGGAAGAGACCTTCCCCGAGCCCGCCCTCCTGGGCCGCGCGCCGTCGGAACGGGCCGAGGCGCGCCGCCTGCTGCAATGGTTCGACCGCAAGTTCGACTACGAGGTCGGCGGCTATCTGCTGCACGAGAAGATGGAAAAGCGCCTGCTGGGCCTGGGCGCGCCGGACCTGGCCAGCCTGCGCCAGGGCCGCGAGGCGCTGCGCGCCCACATGATCTATATCGAGGGCCTGGTCAGCCAGCGCGACTGGCTGGCGGGCAGCCGCATGTCGCTGGCCGACTTCGCCGCCGCCGCCCACCTGTCGGTGATCGACTATTTCGGCGACGTGCCCTGGAACGACTTTCCGGGGGTCAAGACCTGGTACATGAAGCTGAAGTCCCGCCCGGCCTTCCGCCCGATCCTGGCCGACCGCTGGCCGGGCCTCGCGCCGGCGGCCCACTATGACGACCTCGACTTCTGAGCTGATCCGCGCCCGGGCCGCCGAACTCGGCTTCGACGCCTGCCGCTTCGCCGAGGTGGAGAGCCCCTGGCCGGCGGGCGCCCGACTGGCCGCGTTCGTCGAGACCGGCCGCCACGGCGAGATGGCCTGGATGGCGGACACCCTGGAACGCCGGTCCCACCCCCGCGCCATGTGGCCGGGCGCGCGTTCGGCGATCCTCTTAGGCGTCAACTACGGCCCCGAGCGCGATCCGCTCGAAGCCCTGAAGAACCCCACCCGCGCCGCCATCTCGGCCTACGCCCAGGGCGACGACTACCACGACCTGATCAAGGGCCGGCTGAAACAGCTGGGCTCCTTCATCGCCGGCCGGCTGGGCGGTGAGCTGAAGGTCTTGGTCGACACCGCCCCCCTGATGGAAAAGCCGCTGGCCCAGCGCGCCGGCCTCGGCTGGCAGGGCAAGCACACCAACCTGGTCAGCCGCGAGTTTGGCTCCTGGCTGTTCCTGGGCGCCATTCTGACCGAACTTGTCCTGCCCCCCGACGAGCCGGGCCAGGACCACTGCGGCCAATGCCGGGCCTGCCTGGACATCTGCCCGACAAGCGCCTTCCCCGCGCCCTACCAGCTCGATGCGCGGCGCTGCATTTCCTACCTGACCATCGAGCTGAAGGGGCCGATCCCGGCGGAGCTCCGGCCCCACCTGGGCAACCGCATCTATGGGTGCGACGACTGCCTGGCGGTCTGTCCCTGGAACAAGTTCGCCCAGACCGCCCGCGAACAGCGGCTACAGGCCCGCGACGCCCTGGTCTCGCCGAGCCTCGCCGAGTTGGCCAATCTGGACGACGCCGCCTTCCGCGCCCTCTTCACCAAGAGCCCGGTCAAGCGCATCGGCCGCGACCGGTTCGCGCGCAACGTCCTCTACGCCATCGGCAATTCGGGGGACCCGAGCCTCGCCGAAGCGGCCAAACCGCACCTCACCGACCCCAACCCAATAGTCCGCGGCGCCGCCGTCTGGGCCCTGTCGCGGTTGCTGGATGGGGAGGCTTTTGGGGCGTTGAGAGCAGCGACGGACGAGGAAGACCCCGCCGTTCTCGCAGAGTGGAACACCCCCTAGATGTCATACCGGAAAGCGCGCAGCGCTTGTCCGGGACCCATACGCGCGGGGTCTGCAGGCAGTCTATGGGTTCCGGTCTTCGGCTACGCCGAAACCGGGATGACACTGCAGCCCCGTCACGCGCTCTGCCACCCCGGCGTCCCTTCGGAGGCCTGGGCGCGCTTGGCGGCCTGGAAGCCTGCGCGGGCCTGCAGCCGGTCCCAGTAGGCGGCGATGTGCGGGCCGAACCGCTCCGACAGGCCCAGCGTCTCCGCCAACAGCAGGGCGTAGCCCACCGAGATATCCGCGCCCGTGAACCGGCCGGCGCAGTACCAGCCGCCTTCGGGGACGATCTCATTGAGGATCTTCAGGCGCGAGGCGAACCAGCGGCCATAGTCCTCGGCCACCTGCGGGTTGCGCCGCTCCTTGGGCTCCAGCCGGGTGTAGCGAAGCACCAGGGTCTGGGGGAAGGTGAGCGTCGCCTCGCCGAAGTGCAGGCCGTTCAGCCAGGCGCCATAGGCCGGATCGCCCGGCTCCACCGACAGCACGCTCGGCCCCTCGCGGGTCGCCAGGTACTGCACGATGGCCGCGGACTCAGTCATCCGCGTGGTCCCATCCACCAGGAGCGGAATGGTCCCCAGCGGGTTCTCGGCCAGATACTCGGGCTGCCGGACCCTGGGCGGGAACGGCAGCAGCTTCAGCTCATAGGGAAGGCCCAGCTCCTCCAGCGCCCACAGGGCGCGGAAGGAGCGGGCGTCGGCGCAATGCCAGAGGGTCAGCATGGGCTAGTCGGCGTAGACCGCCGCGCGCTTCTGCATGTTGGACATCACCGCCTCGACCTGGTTGGGCGAGGAGATCAGCGCCGTCTGCTCGACGCTCTCGGCCTCCAACAGGGCGTGCTGCGTGGCGTGGGCCTGCAGCTCGAACAGGCGCTTGGCGGCACGGATGGCGGTCGGGCTCTTGCCGGCGATCTCGTTGGCCAGCTTCAGGGCCTCGGCCAGCGGATCGGCCGTGACCTTGGTCGCCACGCCGACGCGGCCGGCTTCCTCGCCGTCGAAGATGCGGCCGGTATAGGTCAGCTCGCGGGCGATATCGTCGCGGATCATGCCCTTCATCAGCACCATGCCGGCCATGTCGGGCACCAGGCCCCACTTGATCTCCATGACCGCCATCTTGGTGTCAGGGGCCACGATGCGGATGTCCGGGGCGATGGCCAGCTGGAAGCCGCCGCCGAAGGCCACGCCGTGGATGGCGCCGATCACCGGCACCGGCTGTTCGCGCCACACCATCACCGCGTGCTGGGCGTGGTTGGAGCCGCCCGCCGTGCGGTTCGGGGTCACCAGGGAGCCGCCGGCCGAGCTTTCGCCCGCCTTGCGCTCGCCCGAGGCCATCTTTCCGAAGTTGCTCATGTCCAGGCCAGCGCAGAAGGCGCGGCCTTCGCCGGACAGGACGATGGCGCGCAGGCCCGCGGTGGTCTTCAGCTTCTCGCCGGTCTCCACCAGGGCGGCGAACATCGCCGGATCCAGGGCGTTCATCTTGTCGCTGCGGACCAGACGGACGTCGGCCACGCCGTTGGTGATCTCAACCTTGATGCGCTCTTCCATGAGGGTCTCCTTGAATGTCTAGGCCTGCGGGACGGCGATGAAGCCGACGCGCGGGAAATGCAGGTTCAGCCGCCCGAGATCGGGCGTGTCGCGGGAAATGATCAGGCGGTCGGGGCGCGCGGCCACCACCGTCCCGGTGATGGGATCCTTGCCGTAGTCGTCGGCCATGACCACCACCGCCTGGCCGACCGTCAAGGGATCGGCGGGATCGTGGGCGGGCGCGGTCGCGGGCTCGGCGGCCTTGGCGACGGCCAGGGCCTCAGGCCCGGTCATCTCGGTCCGGGTCCCGTGACCCAGGGCCCGCATGCGCTCACGCCAGCCGCCCAGGCGCTCCAGGCCGGCGGTGAGCTCGGCGTAGGTCTTGGGCAGGGCGCCGCCCAGCCACCAGATGTTCATATAGGCCGAGACGTCCGACAGGCCGGGCGCCTCCCCGGCCAGGAAGGGCTGGCCCGCCAGGCCCTGGTCGATCCAGGCGGCCATGGAGCGCCACTGGACCTTCATGATCGGCGCGGCCTTGGCCATGCCGTCGACATCGAACGGCCGGCCGGAAAGCTTCTCGCGGTCGGCGATGAAGTCCTTGGGCGTCAGGTGGCCCATCTCGCCGAAGATCACCGGCACGGTGGCGCCGAAGAACAGCCGGTCGGCCCAGATGTTGGCGCCCCAGGCGGGCCCCGAGACCGTCGCCGGCGTGGGTGCACGGGCCTCGATCTCGGCCAGGATCACCTGGCTGTCGCAATAGATGTCGGCCCCGATCTGCATCACCGGCGCCTTGCGGTAGCCGCCGGTCAGGGGCGTCAGGTCCGGCTTGGGCATCATGTTCGGCGTCTGCACCGAGCGCCAGGCCAGGCCCTTCAGACCAAACATCACCCGCACCTTCTCGGAAAAGGGCGAGGGGTCATAGTGGTGCAGAATGAAGTCGCTCACGGTCGTCCTCCCGACCGGCTCTTCCAGGCCGGCGGCGCAAGCTGTCACGGATTTCGCGGCGAGCCTACTGTGACCCCGCGTCAGACTGCGCAGGTTTTGCAGGCGGCTGGGACACGAAGGCCACAGGCGAAGGCTCGCCCAGCGTATCCAGGATGGGCGCTTCCTCGTAAGCCGCCCGCACCCGGCCGTCACGGGCGTCCAGGGCTTTTCGGATCTCGGCGTGGCGCGCGGCGTCCAGCTTCCAGCCCATGACGCAGACCCCGCCCAGCATGACGAAGAAGATCGGCCCCAGGATGTAGGCCAGCTCCAGGGAGCGGATGGCCTCCGGCGTATTGTGCGCGCCTTCCTTGGCGATGTAGCCGAGATAGCCGAGCAGCGGGAAGGTCAGGCCGATGGAGAAGGCCGAGGCGATCTTGGCCGCCAGGGTGTTCAGCGCATAGATCAGCGACAGCTGCTCCTTGCCCTGCTCCAGCCGCACCTCGTCGGCCACATCGGCCAGCATGGCGCGGATCATCAGATCGAAGCCCGCGGCCATGAAGCCGCACCAGAACATCAGCGGCAGGACCGCCGGCACGCTGCCCTTGGGCGCGGCCATCAACAGGCACAGGCCCAGCGAATAGGCCGTGGTGGTGACCATCAGGGTCCGGTGCTTGCCGAACCTCTGGGCGATGCGGGCGGTAAGCGGCGCCCCCGCCACCCCGGCGATCACATAGACCAGCAGCAGCACCGAGGCGACGCCGGGGGTGAAGCCACGGCTGTCAGTGAAGAAGAAGACGTAGAGCGCGCTCATCCAGCCGGGGCCGAGCGTCAGGCACATCTGGGCCAGGAACAGCCGCAGCAAGTCGGGCTTCACCAGCAGGGACAGATAGTCCCGGGCCTTGAACTCCACCCCGTCATGGTCGGGATTGACGTGTTCCGGGGTGCGGCTGAGGGCGATCAACGCCGTCACCGGCGTCAGCCAGAAGATGAACCAGCCCATGTCGCGCACGGCCTGAGCTTCGCTGCGCCCGAACTTGTCGGCCAGGATCGGGAACAGCAGCACCACCACCGCGCCCGTCACCCCCAGCATGGCCACCACGCCGAACACCCGGCTGCGTTCGTGGTACTCGGTAGACAGGGTCGCGCCCCAGGCAGAGTGGCCCAGCGCCAGGATGGAATTGCCCAGGTAATAGATCAGCAGCCAGCCGATCAGGTACAGCTCGCTGACCTGGCCCTTGGCCTCAAACAGGGCCCAGACTGAGATCATCAGGATCGGCGCGCCGATCGCCATCCAGGGCCGGTAGCGGCCGAAGCGGGTGCGGGTGCGGTCCATGACCAGGCCGAGCGCCGGGTCCACCCCGATGTCCAGCAGCCGCACCACCGCCCAGGCGCCGCCCACGGCGGCGAGGCTGACCCCCAGGTGGCTGGCGAAGAAGGGCGGCAGATAGACCGAGACCGCCACGGCCAGCGCGCCCAGCGGCAGGTTGGCCAGCGAGAACGCCAGAATGGTCGAAAACTTCAGCCGGCTCTGCGCCGACACGGCCTCACTCACGCGTCCAACTCCCCCGGCGAGCCGGCGCCCGCATCTGTTCTCTAAGTGGAGTTGAAAGCCAGCGCGGGCGTACGCGCAAGTTAAGATGACGCAAGAACCCTTCCCGCTCAGGACTATTCGTCCTGACCGGACAAGAAGGGTTCTCAACAGAGTGATGACGACCCTTTTTATCCCGATTGGGCTCGCCCAATCGGGAAAGGGTCTAGGTTCAGATTTAGCGGTAGCGGATCAGGGCTTCCTGCGCCGCCGAGGCCACCAGCACGCCGTCACGGGTATAGATGGCCCCGCGATTGAAGCCGCGTCCGCCAGAAGCCGAGGGGCTGTCCTGCACATAGAGGTGCCACTGATGGAAGTCGGTGGCCTTGTGGAACCACAGGCTGTGATCAAGGCTGGCGACCTGCAGCCGCCCGTCGCTCCAGACCACTGCGTGCGGCCGAAGCGAGCAGTCCAGCAGGGTCATGTCGGTGCCATAGGCCAGGGCGCATTGGTTCAGCACCACGTCGTCGCCGAGGGGCGCGCGGGCCCGGAACCAGCACATGTCCAGCGGCGGCAGCACCTTGGGCGTGTCGTGGGGCTGGGGATCGCAGGGGCGCACCTCCACCGGCCAGACCCGGCGTTCGGCCGGATCGCGGCCCGCCGCCACCCACAGGTCTTCCTCGTTCTTCAGGCTGTCGGGGTCCGGGGCGGCCGGCATGTCCGACTGGTGCTCGAAGCCCTCTTCCGGGGTCTGGAACGAGGCGGCCAGGTTGAAGATCTGCTTGCCGTGCTGGATGGCGATCACCCGCCGCACGGCGAAGGACCCGCCGTCCCGCACCCGCTCGACCTTGAACAGGATCGGGATCTTCGGATCGCCCGGCCGGATGAAATAGGAATGCAGGGAGTGGCAGACGCTGCCCTCGACCGTGCGATAGGCCGCCGACAGGGCCTGGGCCACCACCTGGCCGCCATAGATCCGGCCGCGATCCTTATCGAGGGTGTGGCCCCGGTACATGTCGAGCTCGATCTGCTCGAGCTCCAGGATACGGACCAACTCGTCCTCGGCCGGCATGCGGAAGGCCATGGTCAGAACTCCGCCCGCGGCATGTCGGCCAGGCGCGGCAAGAGCTTGTCCTTGTCCGAGGTGATCGCGCCGGTCAGGTCCATGCCCCAGTCGATGGCCAGGTCCGGATCGTTCCAGGCCACCCCGCCCTCGCATTGCGGCGCATAGAGGCCATCGACCTTGTAGGCCAGCATGGTGTTGTCCTCGAGGGTGCAATAGCCATGGGCGAAGCCGCGCGGGATCAGCAGCTGCTCGCCGCCTTCCGCCGTCAGCTTCGCGCCCACCCACTTGCCGAAGGTCGGCGAGCCGGGGCGCACATCCACCGCCACGTCGAAGATCGCCCCGGACAGCACCCGCATCAGCTTGGCCTGGGGGTGCGGCGCGGTCTGGAAGTGCAGCCCGCGCACCGTGCCGGCCTTGGCGTTGAAGGCCTGGTTGTCCTGCACGAAATCCAGGTTGAGCCCCGCGGCCTCGAAGGCGCGGCGGCTCCAGGTTTCGGAAAACCAGCCCCGCGCATCGCCATGGCGCTTGGGCGTGATAAGCAGGACGTCGGGCAGGTCGAGCGGCGTGAGGGTCGTCATGGTCTTCCTGAGCGTGAGACGTGTTCGCCATGAACGAGGCCAAGGCCGAAGACAAGACCGCAGCGCCGGCCGTCACCGTCGCCGTGGTGGCCTATCGCAGCGGCGCCACCCTGGCCGCCTGCGTCGAACGCCTTGCCCAGCAGAGCTTTTCCGACTTTGAACTGGTGCTGGTGGACAACGCCTCGCCGGAGCGTGAGGCCCAGCCTGTCGCCTCCGCCTGGCCCTTCGCCCGGCTGATCGAGAACGCCGACAACCTGGGATTCGCCGCGGCGATGAATCAGGCCGCCCGCGCCGGGCGGGGCCGCTGGCTGGCCCTGTTGAACCCCGACGCCTTCCCGCAAGCCGACTGGTTGGAGCGCCTTGTGGACGCCGCTGAGCGCCACACCACGATCAAGGCCTTCGCCAGCCGCCAGCTGATGGACGAGGATCCCACCATTCTGGATGGCCTGGGCGATGTGATGGGCGGTCCCTGCATCCCCTATCGCGGCGGCTACCGTCGGCGCGATCCCGGCGACACCCCGGAAGGCCTGGTGTTCTCGGCCTGTGGGGGGGCGATGCTGATCGACCGAGCGCTGTTCCTGGCCCAGGGCGGGTTTGACGAGCGCTTCTTCTGCTATTGCGAGGACGTCGACCTGGGCTATCGGCTGCAGCTGGCCGGCGAGTCGACCCTCCTGGTTCCGGCCGCCGTGGTGCGCCATGTGGGCTCGGCCTCGTCGGGCGGACCCCGGTCGGACTTCGCGGTGTTCCATGGCGTGCGCAACCGCTTCTGGGTGCTGGTCAAGGACACCCCCTGGCCCCTGCTGCCCCTGGTCCTGCCCCTGCACGTCCTGGCCCAGACGGTGATCTCGATCATCCAGCCGGAGAACCGCCGCCAGATCGGCCTGACCCTGAAGGCCTATGGCGCGGCGCTGAAGGGGCTGGGGCCGATCCTGAAATCCCGCCGCCAGGTTCAGGCTGACCGTAAGGTGTCGACCTGGCGCATCGCGCGGGCCATGACCTGGAACCCGCTGGACCTCGCCGGGCGGCGGGCGGTCATTCGCCCGATCGCGCCCAGTCCACCAGACGCGCCATGAAGGCCGCGCCGCGCTCCATCTGGGTGACCTCGACAAACTCGTCGGGCTGGTGGGCCTGGTCGATAGAGCCGGGGCCGCAGATGACGGTGGAGAAGCCCGCCCCCTGGAACTGACCCGCCTCGGTGGCGAAGGCCACCACCCGGGCCGGGCCGTTGTCGCCGGTCAGCCGGCGGGCGAAGACCTCGGCGGGGCCGTCATCCTCGGGCGCCAGGGCCGGGGTGTTGGAGCGCCGCTCGATCACCACGCCGGCCTCCGCGAACCGCGCCTTCAAGTCTGCGTCCATCGTCCGGGCGCTGGCGTAGAAGTCCGCCAGGATGGCGTCGGGGTCCTGGCCCGCCTGACAGCGCAGGTCGAACAGGAACCAGCATTCCCGCGCCAGGATATTGCCCGCCGTGCCGCCCTGGACCATGCCGATGGTCAGGGTGGCGTGCTTGGGGGTGAAGGGACTGGCCGGATCGGCCTCGCGCTCCAGCCGCTCGGCCAGGGCGTTGAGCTCGCCCATCAGCTTCACCGCCGCCATCACCGCCGAGGCGCCCAGCTGGGTCTGGCTGGAATGGGCCTCGTGGCCGGTCACGGTGACCTTGAAGGTCGAGATACCCTTGTGGCCGCGCACCGCCTCCATGTTGGTCGGCTCGCCCACCACCACCAGGGCCGGCTTGGGTAGCTCATTGGCGATCACCTTGATCATGTCGGGCGCGCCCAGGCAGCCCACCTCCTCGTCATAGGAGAAGGCCAGGTGGACCGGCGCCTTCAGCTCCGCCGTCGCCAGGTCCGGGATGGCGGCCAGGGCCAGGGCCAGGAACCCCTTCATGTCGCAGGTCCCGCGACCATAGAGCCGCCCGTCCCTCAAGGTGACCTTGAACGGGTCCGAGCTCCAGGGCTGGCCGTCCACCGGCACCACATCGGTATGGCCCGACAGCACCACCCCGCCCGGGATCTCCGGTCCAACGGTGGCCAGCAGGTTCGACTTGGTCCCGTCGACGTTGGGGACGCGGCGGTGCGGCACCCCATGGCGGTCCAGATAGGCCTCCACCCATTCCACCAGGGCCAGGTTCGACAGCCGCGAGGTGGTGTCGAACCCCACCAGGGTTTCCAGGAGGTCGAGGGCGCGGGGCGCAAGGCTCTGGGCGGTGGACATGCCCCTAACCTAGGCGCGCCCGCCGCAACCGGCAAAGGGCCAGACCGCCCGCTCCCCCAATCGTCATCCTCCGGTCAGCCGCCAGGCTGATCCGGGGGACCCAAGCTGAATCCGCGGGCGGAGAGAGTGTGCTTGACCTCCGCTCCGTTCTTGGGCCTAGCGCAGGGATCATGATCCTGACCCTCTCCTGTCCCGACCAGCCCGGCATCGTCGCCCGCGTCTCGACCTTCCTGTTCGAGCGCGGTTGCAACATCCTGGACGCCCAGCAGTTCGACGACCAGGAGACCGGCGTCTTCTTCATGCGCGTGGTGTTCGAGGGCGGCGCCGCCGAGGACCTGCGCGAGGCGTTCGCGCCCCTGGCCAAGGGCTTTTCCATGCGCTGGGCGATCCGCGACCCCAAGGTCCGCCGCAAGGTGATGATCCTGGCCTCGCAGCAGGACCACTGCCTGGCCGACCTGATCTATCGCTGGCGCCGGGGCGAGCTGCCCATGGACCTGGTGGCCATCGTCTCCAACCACCCGCGCGAGACCTACGCCCACCTGGACCTTGACGGCGTTCCCTTCCACCACCTGCCGGTGACCCGCGCCACCAAGCTGGAGCAGGAGGCGCAGATCTGGGCCCTGATCCAGGAGACCGGCGCGGAGCTGGTGGTGCTCGCACGCTACATGCAGGTCCTGTCCGACGGCCTGGCCGCCAAGCTCGAGGAGCGGTGCATCAACATCCACCACTCCTTCCTGCCGGGCTTCAAGGGCGCGCGCCCCTATCACCAGGCCCACGCCCGCGGGGTGAAGGTGATCGGAGCCACCGCCCATTATGTCACCGCCGACCTCGACGAGGGGCCGATCATCGAGCAGGACGTCGAGCGCATCAGCCACCGCGACACGCCCAAGGACCTGATCCGCAAGGGCCGCGACATCGAACGCCGGGTGCTGGCCCGCGCCGTGCGCTGGTGGCTGGACGACCGGGTGCTGCTGAACCGCACCAAGACGGTCGTCTTTACCGACTAGGCCGTCTCACCCCTGCGCAGGCAGGGGGTGGACATAGACCTCGTTCACCGCGATCCGGGCGCCGTCGAGGATCACCAGGTCGAAGCCGCGCATGGCCGGGGCGGCCTTGGGGTCCTCGCCGATCACGCAGAACCAGCGCCCGCAGAAGCCGCCCGGGACCGGCCAGGTCTCGTCCGGATTGTAGGCCATGGGCGGGGTGGCGGCGAACAGGCCGGTCAGGTAGCCGCGCAGGGCCTCGTGCCCCGTGATCCCGTGCGGGACCTGCTGGTCCACATAGCGGCAGTCCGGCGCGTAGAAGCCGAGCAGGGCGTCCACATCCTTGGCGGTCCAGGCGGCCAACCAGCGGGCGTTGTAGTCGGCGATATCCATCGGCGTCGGGCTCCCCTCAGACACTCAGAACGCGGGCCCGATGCTCGGGCGTGAAGATCTCCGGCGGCGCCATCTCCGGCCCGGCCATCACCGCGATCCCATGCAGCTTCAGGGTCGGATCGGTCTTGGCGGCCTCGCTGTGCCGGCGGCGGCGCTCGGCGGCTTCGGGGCCGAACTCGGCTTCCAGGGCGGCGGTGATATAGGCGCTGACCCGCAGGCGGCGCATGCGCTCGGCCCGTTCCTCGGCGAAGGGGGCGAAGGCCTTGGCCGACCAGTCGTCCGAGGCCTTCAGGATGTCGCTGACGATGCGTACATCGCGATAGGTGACCGACAGACCCAGGCCCTGGATCGGATCGTTCCAGCCGCCCGCGTCCCCCACCAGCACCGCGCCCTCGACGAAGGGCTCGTCGGTCCAGGCGTCGTTGTTGAAATAGGCCATCAGCGGTCCGGCCGGGGTGGCGTCGGCCAGCGCCCGGTTTGCCGGGGCGCAGCCGACCCGGAAGGCTTCGAGGAACGCCTTCGGCCCTTCAGGTCCGGAGAACCGGCGCCGCTCATCCAGGCCGAAGCTGCCATAGAGCCGCACGCGGCCCTCGCCCTGCGGGAAGGCCAGGAAGCCGAACCGGCCCTCGACCCCGATGGCCTGGCGGCTGGGGTCCCAGTCGCCCGCCCCGTCCACCAGCATGCCGGCGAACATGTGATGCGGCGGGTCCTGATGCAGGACGATGCCGGCCTTTTCCCGCACAAAGGACGTGCGACCATCGGCGCCGACCAGCAGGCGGCAGGTCGCGAGGTGATCGCCCTCGGCGTCGCTCCAGGCGCAGAATGGGGCGGCGCCAGCGCCGGCGTCGGTCACCCGCACGCCCCGGCGCACCTGGGCGCCCGCGCGGGCGGCGGCGTCGAGCAAGGTCTGGCAATGCTTGGGATGGCCCAGGCACAGCGGCCCCGGCACGCCCTCGGCGAAGAAGCCCAGGGGCAGGGGCTCGGCCTCCGACACCTCGGCCGGCCGGCTCTCGTCATAGGTGACGTGGGTGGCGATGTGGTGGCCGCCGGCGCCCATCAACAGCTCGTAGAGGCCCAAGCGCTGGACTTCCTTGACCCCCCAGGGCGCGATCCACTCGCCGCGCACCCGGTCCTCGAACACCTCGGACTGCTCCAGCACCAGGACCGAGCGTCCCGCCCGGGCCATGACCTCGGCCAGGGTCGAGCCGCCGATGCCGCCGCCCACCACGATAAGATCGTAATCCGCCATAGCGCGCCTCCTCGCCGGCGCCGTCCCGCGCCGTTCGAGAAGAGATTGGCGCCTATTCCCCGGCGGAATGAAATCCCAAAGAGGCCAAAAGCAAAACGGCCCCCCGACACGAGGTCGGGAGGCCGCGAAAGTCTTGCCTGGAGAGGCTGTCGTTCTTGTTTTTCGAACGCTTTAGCGGAACAGGCTGAGGAGGCTCGAGGACGAGCTGTTGGCGATGGACAGCGCCTGCACGCCCAGCTGCTGCTTGGTCTGCAGCGAGGTGAGGCGAGCGCTTTCCTTGGCCAGGTCGGCGTCGACCAGGTTGCCGACACCGGCGTCGATCGAGTCTTGCAGCTTGCCCACGAAGGACAGGTGCGAGTTCAGCGACTTCGCGCCGGTGCCCAGCTTGGACAGAGCGGTCGAGACGTTGCTGATCGAGGTGCTGACCGTGGTGATCATGTTCTGGGCCAGCGTCTGGGTGCCGATCGAGTCGGTGGACGCGACGGTGACGTTACCGCCGCCCAGGGAGAGGTCCTGGGCCGCGACGGTCAGCTTGGAGGTGCCGTCCGCATCAGCCAGGGCGGCGATGGTCGCGCCACCGCTCTTGATCATGTTGATGCCGTTGAAGGTCGCGTTGGTCACGGCCTTGCCGATCTGGTCACGAAGCGACTTGAAGTCTTCGTTCAGAGCGGTGCGCGAGGCGCTGTCCAGCGAGGAGTCCGAGGCGGCGAGCGCCTTTTCCTTCATCTGCAGCAGCAGGTCGGAAACGCTTTCGCCACCGGCGACGGCGACGTCCACGGTCGACTGCGAGCGTTGCAGCGAGTCCTTGACGGCGTTCAGGGAGTTGGAGGTCGAACGCTGGTTCTGAGCGATAGCCCAGATAGCGCCGTTGTCCTTGGCCGAGGCCACCTTCTTACCGGTGTTGATGCGGTTCTGGACCTGCATCAGCTCCGAGTTGGTGGAGTTGAGGTTCTGCAGGGCCACCATCGCCCCGACATTGGTGTTGACGCTATTCGGCATCACATAGTCCTTGTTCTTAGGTTTCCGATCCTCCTTTTGAGGACCGCCGGCTTTTTGCCTAATAGCGTTTGTACACGGGCTTGATTATCGAACCGTTGATCGAATCCGAAAGAGTCATGAATCCGGCCGTTTATTTTCGTTAATACAGTAAACGGATAGCAAGCATTCAAGTTTAGATTTGATTCAGCATCCCTAATAGATTCAGCCCCACGCCCCTAGACTCTGGGGGCCGTTAAGATCGGTGAATCCGCCTTAAGAGATCGGCCCGGCCGGGTTCAGGCGCACAGCGCCGACCGCCGGGCCGGCGGGGCGTTCGGGTCGTCTCGACGGGTGTTGGGAAGCTGAGGCCCGGGACCGGCTACGGCGGGGCCAAGGTCATCGCGGCGGGGACGACCCCGGCCGCCTGACGCTGAGCGGCAGACCGCCCAGGTCGTCGAACAGGCCCGGCGCGTCGGACAGGCGGGCCTGCTCGATGGAGAGCAGCCTGAGCTTGGTGTCGACCCCGCCGGGGGCCGAGAAGCCGGTGAGCTTGCCGTCCGCCCCCATCACCCGGTGACAGGGAACCACGATGGGCCAGGGGTTCTTGCCCATGGCCTGGCCAACCGCGCGGGCCTCGCCCGGCGCGCCGGCTGCGGCCGCGATCTGTCCATAGGTCCGCGTCTGGCCTGGCGGCACGGCCCGCGCCGCGGCGTAGACACGTTTCAGGAAGTCCGTCAGGCCGGTCTCATCGAGCGCCAGGCCGGTCAGGTCGGTCCGTCCGTCGGCCATCAGCGCCTGGATCGCCGTCACCGCCTCGGCGCCCGCGCCCCAGGGCTGGCTCTCCACCGCCTGCGGCCAGCGTCGCGACAGCCGGTCTCGCAGGGCCTCGGCGCCCCGGTCCGGCAAGGCGGTCCCGGTCAGGCCGATCTCGTTCCACACCACCCCGCAGACGCCGATCGCCGTGTCGAACAGGGCGAAGGCTTGCGGGGCCATGGGATCACCCGTTGGCCGAATGGCCAGGGCCGGGCAGTACGCCCAGGAGCTCGATCTTGAAGATCAACACGCTGTTGGGCGGGATCTCGCCGCCGCCCGCGCCTTCCTCGCCATAGCCCAGCTCCGGCGGGACATAGAGCATCCACACATCGCCCGGCCGCATCAGGGTCAGGGCTTCCTGCCAGGCGGGGATCAGGGCGGCCAGGGGCATGGAGGCCGGCGCGCCGCGGTCATAGGAGGAATCGAAGACCTTGCCGCCCTCGACCTTGCCGTCGGCGCTCAGCAGCCGGCCCTCATAGTGGACCTTCACCTCGTCCATCTTCTGCGGGCGGACGCCGTCCGGCGCGCCAGTCTTCAGCACCTTATACTGCAGGCCGTCAGCCAGGGTCTGGACCCCCTTCTGCTTGGCGTTGGCGGCCAGGAAGGTCTTGGAGGCGGTCAGGTTGTCGGCGATCGCCTGCTTGTCCGGCCCGCAGGCGGCGAGCGACAGGGCCGCGGCGAGAACGAGGGCGAAGCGCTTCATGACAGGGTCCTTGGGCGACGATCAGACTCAGATGGTTCTGGGCGGATATCCCGCCTTGCCCAGGGCGTCCATGATGTCCTGGGTGTGCTGGGCGTCGCGGGTCTCGATGGTGATGTCGAACTCCGCGCCCTTGGCCGGCACGTCGAGGGCCAGGCGGTTGTGCGCCACCTCGATGATATTGGCCCCCATATTGCCGATGATCGCCGAGACCGTGGCCAGCAGGCCCGGCCGGTCGTCGCCGATGATGCGGATGGAGACCAGGCGCTGATCGCGGATCAGCTCACGGGTCAGGACCGACGCCAGCAGGCGGGTGTCGATATTCCCGCCGGTGACGATCAGACCGACCTTCTTGCCCCGGAACGGATTGGGATAGGCCAGGAGCGCCGCCAGCGAGGCCGCGCCGGCGCCCTCGACCACCGTCTTCTCCACATTGCAGTAGAGGGCGACGGCCCGCTCGAAATAGGGCTCCTCGATCAGCAGCACCTCATCCACCAGCGGCCGGGCGATGGCGTAGGACAGGTCGCCGACCTGCTTGACCGCGATGCCTTCGGCGATGGTCGCCCCGCCCGCGTTGGCCGCCCCGCTGACGCCCCGCATCTTGGCGGTGAAGGACGGGTACATGGCCGGCTCGACGCCGATCACGCGGATATTGGGATTCAGGGTCTTGGCCGCCGTGGCGCAGCCGGCGATCAGCCCGCCGCCGCCGATGGGGATCGGCAGGACCTCAAGGTCCGGCTGGTCCTCCAGCATCTCCAAGGCCACCGTGCCCTGGCCGGCCATCACCTGAAGGTCATTGAACGGGTGGACAAAGGCCAGGTCGCGGTCATTGCACAGCCGCTGGGCGACGCCCGAGGCCTCGTCATAATTGTCGCCCTCCAGCACCACCTCGGCGCCATGGGCGCGGGTCTGCTGGACCTTCACGAAGGGGGTCGAGCGCGGCATGACGATGGTCACCGGGATGCCCAGCCGGGCGGCGTGATAGGCCAGGCCCTGGCTGTGGTTGCCGGCCGACGCCGCGATCACCCCGCGCTTGCGGACGTTCTCGCCCAGCTGCAGCAGGGTGTTGAGCGCCCCGCGCTCCTTGTAGGCGGCGGTGAACTGCAGGTTCTCGAACTTCACCCAGACCTCGGCCCCGGTGATCTCCGACAGGGTGCGGCTGTGGCGCAGCGGCGTGCGCTCCACGTGTCCCTTCAGCCGGTCTGCGGCTGCGCGGATATCGTCGAGGGAAAGGGTCATGGGAGTAAGTCTTCCGAACGGGCCGCCACCTCTAACGAGGCGAGGTGGGCGGGGCAATGGGCCGGAACACCCAGAGCCGGGCGGCGGCGAAGCTTGAGGCGGGCACGACCGCGACCATGCCGGCGAGCCCGACCCAGAAGGGCAGGCCCAGCCGGGTGACCAGCAGCCAGATGATCCCCTGCCCAACCGCCAGACCGCAAAGCGACATCACCACGAACCGGGCGATCTGGTCCCGCCGCCAGGGCGCGGCGCCGAAGGTCAGGAGGGTGTTGCCGAAATAGGAGACGCTGACCGCCGCCAGATAGCCGGTGAAACTGGCCGTAAGCGGCGGCAGGTTCGCCCAATGCCGGGCGGCCAGGGCGACCAGCACATGCACGGCCGTCGCCGTCACCCCGATCAGGCCGAAGCTGGCGGCCTGCCGCAACAGGAGCGCGACCCAGGCGGGCGGGCGCATCAGGCCTCGAACCCGGCCCGGTCGCGGACCACATAGATCGGCCGACCCTTCACTTCCTGGAACATGCGGGCCACGTACTCGCCCATCACCCCCAGCGCGATCATCTGCAGGGCGAAGCCGAACAGGATCGTCACCATGATCGAGGCGTAGCCGGGGACGTCGCGGCCCAGCAGCAGCACCCGGATGATGATCACGCTGCCGAACAGGATGGCCAGGAAGGCGCTGACCAGGCCGATCCAGCTCCACACCCGCAAGGGCACGGTGGAGAAGGAGGTCATGCCGTCGATGGCGAACCGCCAGAGCTTCAGATAGCCCCAGGAGGTGGTCCCCGCGGCGCGCGGCGGCCGGGCGTAGGGCACGCCGACCTGGGTGAAGCCCACCCAGGAGAACAGGCCCTTCATGAACCGGTTGCGCTCGGGCAGGCGGTTCAGGGCGTCCACCACCTGGCGGTCCATCAAGCGGAAGTCGCCCGTGCTGGCCGGGATCGAATGGTCCGAGACCGTGTTGAACAGGCGGTAGAAGCCCGCCGAGGTCAGGCGCTTCAGGGGCGTGTCGCTGGCCCGGTCGGTGCGCACCCCATAGACCACGTCATAGCCCTGCTCCCACAGGCGGATGAACTCGGCGATCAGCTCCGGCGGGTCCTGCAGGTCGGCGTCGAGCGGCACGACCAGGTCGCCTGTGGCGGCGTCGAGGCCGGCGGTCATCGCCGCCTCCTTGCCGAAGTTGCGCGACAGGCGGATCAGTTTCAGGCGCGGATCGTTGGCCGCGCGGGCGGCGAGCCGCCCATAGGTGTCATCCTGGCTGCCGTCGTCGATACAGACGATCTCCAGCCGGACCGGCAGGGCGGCGAGCGCCGTCTCGATCCGGGCGAAGAAGACCTCCAGCCCCTCGGCCTCATTGTGCATCGGCACAATGAGCGACAGCAGCAGGCCTTGGGCGGAGCGCGGCGTCACGGGGCGGTGACAGCGGGCTGGACGGCCCGGTCCTTGAGCCGCGCGGCCCAGGTGCGGACCGGATGCAGGTAGGCGCCGGTCAGGCCAGGCGCGATCTCTTCCTGCACCCCGGTCGGCTGGTCGCACACACCCGGCGCATAGAAGGTCCCGAAGGCCCGGTCGAACACCGAGAACACCGTGGCGAAGTTCACGCCCGAGCCGCGATATTCGCGAGCGTGGTGCCAGCGATGCATGGCCGGCGAGATGAAGATCCAGTCCAGCTTGCCCAGGGTCCAGGGCAGGTCGGCGTGGATCAGGTGGCCCCAATAGTGGCGCACCAGCACCGCCGTCACCACCGCCCAGTCGGGCAGGCCCAGCAGGATCATGCCGATCAGGTCAATGAGCGTCCCCAGCCGGTCGAAGGGATGCATCCGCACCAGGGTGAACCAGGTCATCCTGGTGTCACTGTGGTGGATGGCGTGCGAGGGCCACAGCACCGAGGTGTGGAACAGCCGGTGGTTCCAGTAGCCTAGGAAGTCGCAGACAAAGACCGCTGCGAACAGGGTCCCGACCGGGCCGATCTTGTCCCAGACGACAGCGCCGGCATAGACCGCGCCGGGCGCATGCATGATCGTGTAGACCGCGCTCGAAGCCATGGCCAGGGCGGGGCCCACGGTCAGGCTGTCCATCACATAGAGGACCAGATTGCGCTTGGTCTCCGCCGCGGCGGCGCGGCCGTCGGCCACGGCGCGGGCGCCCTTGACCAGCAGGGCCAGCAGGAAGAAACCCACGGCCAGCAGGCTCATCTCGACCGCCTGGTGGACATAGGCCGCGAGGCCGGGAGGAAGCTGCATCAGGGCCGCCAGGGCTGGATCTCAAAGAGACCCAAGGTCTAGCCGCATCTTCCTTCGCCATCCTTAATCGGCGGCGAAAGCCTGTCCGTTAAGGCCCCGTCAACCCTGCCGACCCGACCCATGGGACGAGATCCCTTGCAGGCCCACGCCATGACCGAACCCGCCTTGGCGTTCACCTTTCCCCGCCGGCCAACGCCGCGACGCGGGCTGGTCGCGGTCCTGACCCTGCTGGTCCTGCTGATCGCCGCCGGCCGCATCCGCTTCGCCCTCACCGAGCCCCTGTGGTTCGACGAGACCTTCACCCTGGCCATCACCGGCCAGGAGACCTGGGCGGGCTTCCTGCGCGAGTGCTGGCATGACCCGGGCGGCCCGGCCTACTACCTGCTGGCCAGGCTCTGGACCGGCCTGTTCGGCGCCGGCGACCTGGCCGTGCGCGCGCCCAGCCTGATCGCCGTGGCGATCGCCGGCGCCCTGCCCATGCTGATCAAGGTCCCTGGCCTGTCGCAGCCTGCGCGGATCGGCTGGGGCCTGATGATCTATGCCTGGTGGGGCGTGGGCTTCTTCCTCGACGCCCGGTGCTACGCCCTCCTGCTGGCGATCTCCACCGGCCAGCTGATCGCTTTCGCCCGGTTGATGGAGACGCCGGGCCTTCGGCGGGCGCTGATCTGGGCAGGCCTCGCCGCCCTGGCCATTGTCACTCACTACTACGCCCTGTTCTTCGGCCTGGCCCAGGGCTTGATCTACCTCGCCCGCTGGCGGCTGCAGGCGGTGCGCACCTGGCCGGCGGCGCTGGCCTTTGCCCCGGCCTTCGCCGAGATCGCCTGGCACGCGCCGCAGCTGAAGCGGTTCTCCGCCCTGGGCAAGGTCTGGCATCCGGACCTCACCGCCGCCGGCGTGGTCCAGGTGGCGACCTTCCTGGTCAATCCTATCGGGCCGCTGGCCCTGGCCGGCGCCGCCCTCGTCCTGATCCTGGCCCGCCTGGCGGGCCGCCGCGACGATGCGGAACTTGAGGTCCCGCCAGCCGCCATCTGGCTCACCGCCGGGTCAGGGGTCCTGGCCTTCGCCCTGGTGCTGGCCTTCGCCCTGACGGGGTCGGGCCTATCGCCGCGCTACCTGATCCCCGCGGCCCCGGCCCTGATGCTCGGCCTGGTCCTCATCGCCCAGGCCGGCCCCAGGCCCAGCCTCGCCCTGGGCGGCCTGGTCTTCCTGTGGCTGGGCCTGCAGGTCAGCCCGGCCTTGGATGGCCTTGGTCCCCGCCGCCCCCTGCCCCGCTACGAGTTCGAGACCGCCTCGGAATTCCTGATGGCCAAGGGCGTCACCGACGTCGTTTTCCTCTGGGACCACGAGGTCACGCCGATCATCCCGCCGGACACCATCGCCCGCGTCGGCGGCGTGTTCTTCCAGCGCGCCGGACGCCCCGTGCGGGTCACGCCCCTGGTGGTCACGCCCGACCAGGACCCCAACCGCCTGATCCCTCAAGCGGCCTCAGGGGCAATGCCCGGCTTTATCTGGCTCTACAACCAAGACGGCCACACCGCCGCGCACCGCTTCCCGCCGACGCTCGACAAGGCGCCCGGCTGGTCGTGCCAGCGGACAGCGCCCGGCCCCGCGGGGGTCTTGGCCTGTGTGAAGGGCTAGGCGCTGATCAGCGCAGGCCGCGGATCGTATCCAGCCGGCGCATGGCCTTGCCGGGCAGTTCGGAGACCCGTCCGAGCGGCAGGGCCTCGGCGGCGGCGCGCACGCCATAGGCCGCCGTGCGGATAAAGGCCGCCGCGGAGGGCCGGCCGACAAAGCCGAAGGTGACGTCCTGGCCCAGATTGGCCAGCTCGCGCTTGAAGCGGTAGTCGCCGGGACCCAGATCCAGCCGGCTGTAGGGCGTCTGGTCCATCCAGCGCAGGATGTCCTGGAACAGCAGGATGCCCGGCGAGTAGCGCTCGAACTCGGGGTCGTGGGCGATCAGCCAGCCATGGACGGTGCGCCGACCGCGCAGGTGCAGGTGCACCGCCGCCAGCCGCTCGCCGAAGTGCAGGGTGAACAGGGTGGCGCCGAAGTCCGGGTCACGGCTGGCGAACAGGTCGCGCAGCAGGCGCATGGTCCAGCCGGTCTCGAACAGGTCGGTCTGGCCGGTGGCGTGCAGCTGGGCCCGCTTCCAGGCCACCAGGCTGTCGAAGTCGGCCCGCGACCGCGAGAAGGCGGTGAAGCGGGCCTCGCCCACTTCGCGCTCCACCTTGCGGCGCTTCTTGTCGCAATCCTTCAGCACAGAGGTGCCCGCCGCCCGGCGCGCGGCCTCATAGGCGGCATAGCCCTGGCCCACATCGACCACGTGGCTGGTCACCTGACCCCGGGCGTGGGGGGCGAAGCTCTGGTCCTCCGCCAGCATGTGGCAGAAATCGAAGCGATTGACGCCGAGGGCCTCGACCAGCTCGCGCGCGTCGATCTTCACGCCGGGCTCGGCCACCAGGCCCTGGTAGTCGCACATCGGCGCGCCCGCCGGCATGGCGGTGACGCTGCCGGCCCGCGCGGCGAAATAGCCGACGTCGCGGCCGTCCTGGCGCAGCACCGCCACCCGGACATGACGCGCCCCCTCGCCCTGGGCTCGCTCCACGGCGCGGGCCCATTGCGGCGACAGGAACGGGCTGTCGAGACGGATGTCGGACGCCTGCAGCTCCCGCCAGCGCTCCATGCGGGCAGGCGACAGGTCTTGCGGACGGAGAACTTCGATTTCCACTCAGGCGGTCCCGCACAGTAAGCCGACGTCCTTAACCTTAGACCTCGACTCCTTTCCGGGGGGTTGCAATTGGGATCGCGCCACACGCGACCTCAGGCGGGGTCGAACTCGCTGACATAGTGGCCGGGCGCCACCTCCTGCAGCTGCGGGACATAGGGCTCGGCGGCGTCCAGCCGCGAGGGCAGGAAGCGCAGGGCCGCCCTCGGATCCATCGGGCTGGGCGGCTCGCCCGCCAGCTTCACCCGCGCCCGGGTCCGCTCCACGCTCGGGTCAGGGATCGGGGCCGCCGACAACAGGGCCTTGGTGTAGGGGTGGCGGGCGTCGGCATAGAGCTGGTCGCGGTCGGCCAGCTCCATCACCCGGCCCAGATACAGCACCATCACCCGGTGGCTGATCTCGCGCACCACCGCCAGGTCATGGCTGATGAAGATCATCGCCAGGCCCATCTCCTTTTGCAGGGCGATCAGCAGGTCGATGATCTGGGCCCGGACGCCGACATCGAGGGCCGAGACCGCCTCGTCGCAGATCACCAGCTTCGGCTTCAGGATCATGGCCCGGGCGATGCCGACCCGCTGGTTCTGGCCCCCGGACAGCTCATGCGGATAGCGGTTGATCAGGCCCGCCGGCAGGCCCACCCGCTGCATCATCGCCGCCACCTCGGCGTCGCGCAGGCTGCGGGTCAGGTCGGGCCGGAACACCTGCAGGGGCTCGGCGATGGAATCGCCGATGGTCATGCGCGGATCGAGGCTGGCCAGGGGATCCTGGAAGACGATCTGCAGGTCGCGACGGGCCGAGCGCATCGTCTCCCGGTCCGCCCGCGTGATGTCACGGCCCATCAGGGTCACCGCGCCGGCTGTGGACGGCAACAGGTTCAGCACCGCCCGCGACAGGGTGGACTTGCCGCAGCCGCTCTCGCCCACCACGCCCAGGGTCTCGCCCTCGCGGACCGTAAAGCTCACCCCGTCCACGGCCCTAAGCTGACGCGGCTGGCCCCACAGACCTTCTCGGACCGGGAACCAGACCTTGATGTCCTTGGCCTCAGCCACCACCGGCGCGTCGGGCTTCACGGGCGAGGTGGTCGGCCGCCCGCCGCGGTCGCGCCGGTCCAGCCGGGGCACGGCGTCCAGGAGCGAGCGGGCGTAGGCGGTCTGCGGGGCGGCGAACAGGCGCTCGGCCGGCCCCTCCTCCACATAGGCCCCGTCCTTCATCACACAGACCCGGTCCGCCAGCCGGGCGATCACCCCCATGTCGTGGGTGATCAGCACCAGGGCCGCCCCGGTCTCGCGGGTCAGCTCGGCCATCAGGTCCAGGATCTCGGCCTGGACGGTGACGTCGAGCGCGGTCGTCGGCTCGTCGGCGATCAGCAGCTCCGGTCCGCAGGCCATGGCCTGGGCGATCATCACCCGCTGGCGCATGCCCCCGGACAGTTCGTGCGGATATTGGCCCATCCGCCGCTCAGGGTCGGGAATGCGCACGCGCTTCAGCCACTCCAGAGCCCGGGCGTGCGCGTCCTTAGCCGACAAACCCAGGTGCAGGCGCAGGGGCTCGGCGATCTGGTCGCCGATCCGCACATGCGGCGTCAGCGCCGTCAGCGGATCCTGGAAGATCATGGTCATCTTCGAGCCGCGGACCTTGTTCAGCTCCGCCGGCTTCAACCCCAGGAGCTCGCGGCCCTGGAACTTCGCTGAGCCGGACGCGGCGCCGTTCTGGGCGAGCAGGCCCATGACCGCCATGAAGGTCTGGCTCTTGCCCGAGCCGCTCTCGCCCACAACGCCCAGGGTCTCGCCCCGTCCTACCGCCAGCGACACCCCGCGCACCGCCTGGACGGTCCCGTCATGGGTGTCGAACTCGACCTTCAGGTTCTCGATCGCGAGCACAGGTGACGACAAGGGGGCCTCGAAAGCGGACAGCGGCTCAGGCAAGGACCATAGACCGGCCCGCGCGGCTTACGAAAGCGCAGGCCCGCGCTATAAGACGCTCCCGTGACCCAGCCCATTTCCGCAGCACCGCCCCGGCCCGCCCTGTTCCTCGACCGCGACGGCGTGCTGAACGAGGACCCCGGCTATGTCTATCGCTGGGAGGACTTCCGCTGGATCCCCGGCGCGCGGGAAGCCATCGCCGCCTTCAACGCCGCGGGATGGTGGGTGTTCGTGGTCACCAACCAGTCCGGGGTGGGCCGGGGCTATTACGGCGAGGCCGATGTCCTCGCCCTGCACGCCCAGATGAGCCGGGACCTGGAGACGGTGGGCGGGCGCGTCGACGCCTACTACTACTGCCCGCACCACCCGGAGGCGGCCGAAGCGCGCTATCGCCACCCCGACCCGCCGGACCGCAAGCCCAATCCCGGCATGCTGTTGCGCGCCATGGCCGAGCACCCGGTGGACGTCTCCCGGTCCCTGATGGTCGGCGACAAAGACGGCGACGTGGAGGCCGGCCAGCGCGCCGGCGTGCGGGCGCTGAAGTTCGAGGGCGGCGACCTGTTCGAGTTCCTTCAGGACGAACTCCGCTAGTCCAGCATCCGCTGCAAGGTGGAGAGCTCGTCAGCCTCGCCCGGCGGCTTGTCCCAGCGCAGGCGGTGGATGCGCGGAAACCGCATGGCCACGCCCGACTTGTGCCGGGTCGAGCTTTGCAGCCCTTCGAAGGCCACCTCCAGCACGAGGCCGAAGTGCGGCTCGGCGCGGACCGAGCGGACGGGCCCGAACCGCTCCACCGTGTTGTCACGCACGAACTTGTCGATCTGCTTCAGCTCCTCGTCGGTGAAGCCGAAATAGGCCTTGCCCACCGGGGTCAGGTGGCGCTGGCCCGTTGTGTCCATCGTCCAGACCCCGAAGGTGTAGTCAGAATAGAAGCTCGATCGCTTGCCGTGCCCCCGCTGGGCGTACATCAAGACCGCGTCGATCAGGTGCGGGTCCCGCTTCCACTTGAACCAGGGCCCCTTGGGCCTGCCGGCCTCATAGATCGAATCCCCGCGCTTCAGCATCAGCCCTTCCGCCAGGCGCGCATCGCCCTCCGGCGGCTCGGCCCTCAGCTGCGCGAGGTCCTCCCAGGCGGCGAAGGGCTGCAGGGGCGACAGGTCGATGCGGGCAGACCCGATCCGCGCCACGAAGGCCTCGAGCCGCAGCCTGCGGTCGTCGAAGGGCAGGTGGCGGATATCCTCCCCGCCCTCGGCCAACAGGTCATAGGCGCGGATCCCGGCCGGCAGGCTCTGGATCAGCTTGGCGTCCGTCGTCTTGCGGTTCAGACGCTGCTGCAGATCGCTGAAGCTCATGATCGAGGCGCCGTTGCGGATCACCAGCTCGCCGTCGATCACGCCCTCGAAGTCCAGCGCCTCGACCACGTCGGGAAAGCTCCTGGAGATGTCGTCGCCGGTCCGCGAATAGAGCCGGCGCACGCCGCCCTCGCTCACCGCCTGCACCCGGATCCCGTCCCACTTCCACTCGGCGCGATAGGCGCCTGGGTCGAGCCTGGCGAAATCCACCGCCTCGTCGAGGGCCTGGGCCAGCATCACCGGCCGGAAGCGTCCGGGGGAGATCGCGCTTGGCCGGTCGGAGCGCCCTTCCAGCCAGGCGAACAGGTCCTCGTAAGGGGGCGACAGCCCGTGCCAGATCTCCTCGATCTCGGCGACCTCCACGCCCCCTAGCGCCGCGACCGCCTGCTTGGCCAGCCGGGCCGAGACCCCGACCCTTAAGCCCCCGGTCATCAGCTTCAGAAGCGCCCAGCGCCCGGTGGGGTCCAGGGTGTCCAGCCAGGTCTCGATCAGCCGCTGGACCTCGGCGCGGCTGGCGCTCCCGAGCGCATCCACCACTTCGGACAGGGCGGGTTCGCGGTTGGCGCCGGGCCGGCCTTCCCAGACCAGGGCCACGGTCTCAGCAAGGTCGCCTACATAGTCGTAGGACCAGCCGAACAGCACCGGGTCCATCCGCGCCTCGGCGGCCTTGCGGATGAAGCCCGGCTTGGCGGCGTCAAACACCAGTTCGCCGGTCAGGGCCGCCAGCGCCCAGCCCCGATCCGGGTCCGGCGTCTGGGCAAGATAGTCCCGCACCAGGGCGAGCTTGGTGTTCCGCGAGGCGGTCAGGGACAGGCGGTCGAGCAGGTCGGCGAAGGCCCTCACTCCCCCTCCTCCTCTTCATACCCCACAAGCGCCAGGGCCCGCGCCGGGACGCCGTGCAGTTCACTCCAGCGCAGCAGGGCCTCCTCGCGGCCGTGGGTGATCCACAGCTCGCCGGGGCGCAGCTCGTCCACGGTGGCGGTGAGTTCGTCCCAGTCAGCGTGGTCGGACAGCACCAGGGGCAGCTCCACCCCGCGCTGGCGGGCCCGAGCCCGCACCCTCATCCAGCCTGAGGCGAAGGCCCCCACCGGGTCGGCGAACCGGCGCGACCAGCGGTCCTGCAGGGCCGAGGGCGGGGCGATGACGATCTCGCCGGCCAGGTCGCCCTTGGCCGAGGCGGTGGCGGGCGCAAGGGGACCTAGGTCCACCCCATGGGCTTCGTAGAGCCGGTTGAGCCGCTCCAGCGCCCCGTGCACATGGATCGGCCGGTCCCAGCCGGCCTCGCGCAGCAGCCGGATCACCCGCTGGGCCTTGCCGAGCGCATAGGCCCCGACCAGGTGGGTCCGCTCGGGGAACTGGGCGACCGAGCGCAACAGCCGGGCGATCTCGTCACCATCCGGCGGATGGCGGAACACCGGAAGGCCGAAGGTCGCCTCGCTGATGAACACGTCGCACGGCACAGGCTCGAAGGCCGGGCAGGTAGGATCGCGCCTGCGCTTGTAGTCGCCGCTGACCACCATGGTCAGGCCCTTCCACCGGACCACCGCCTGGGCTGAGCCCAGCACATGGCCGGCCGGGACCAGGGACACCTCGACCCCATTGATCTCCACGCGCGCGCCATAGGCGCAGGCCTGGGTCGTCCCCGCGAAGTCCGCGCCATAGCGTTCAGCCATGATCGCCAGCGTCTCCGGCGTCGCCAGCACCGCGCCATGGCCGGCGCGGGCATGGTCGGAGTGGCCGTGGGTGATCACCGCCCGGTCCACGGGCCGCACGGGATCCACGTAGAAGCCGCCCGGCGGACAGAACAGGCCTTCAGGCGTGGGATGCAGCAGGGCTTCAGGCCGGATCATGCCGGGCCATATGGGAAGCCGCCGCGACAGCTGCACCTTACAGAGTATTCACATTGTGAATTCAACGTCATGACCAAGACTTAACGGGTATTCGCGAGCGGCCAAGTCTATACCGCCGCTCACGACGAACGCGCCTCCCCGCGCATCGTTCAGAACCGGAAGACCAAGCCCATGACCCATTCTTTCCAAGCCGGCCGCTTCGGCGGTCTCGCCACCCTGCTCGTCGCCATCCTGCCGATGGCCGCGATCCTGCTGGGCGGTCTCGCCAACCTCGCCTGAGGACGGCCGCCGCCCAAACTGACGCGTCGTCAGGATTGACCTTGGCCGGTCCCCTGGCCCACACTGGGAGATATGAGCGCCAATGATCCTGTCCTGATGGCCGCCGCCCAGATGGCGACCAGTGTGCCCCAGGCCGCCGCCCTCGGCTTCGAGCTCGTCTCGGTGGGCGACGGCCGCGGCTCCATCCGCACCCCCTGGCGGGAGGAACTGGTGGGCGATCCCGAGACCGGGGTCATCGCGTCCGGCGTCGTCACCGCCCTCCTGGACCACACCTGCGGCCTGGCGATCACAGCGGGCAAGCGCGACGCCTTCTCCACGGCCACCCTGGACCTGCGCATCGACTATATGCGCCCGGCCGCCCCCCGCAGCGGGATCACCGCCGAGGCCCACTGCTACAAGCTGACCCGCTCCATCGCCTTCGTCCGCGCCCAGGCCTGGGACGAGGATCCCAACGATCCCATCGCCACCGCCCAGGCGGCCTTCATCATCAATACGCCGGTCCCGCAGCCCGCCCCGCCGGAGGCTGGCCAATGACCACCCCCGCCGACCAGCTGAAAAGCTTCCTGGCCTCCGTCCCCTATATCCGCTTCCTCGGCATGACCGCCGAGCTGGCCGGCGACGAGATGACCGCCATCCTGCCGTTCGCGCCGCACCTGATCGGCAACACCTACCTGCCGGCCCTGCATGGCGGGGTGATCGGAGCCTTCCTGGAAATGACCGCGCTCGCCCAGCTGTCCGTGGTCCAGGAGACGCCCAAGGTCCACAAGACCATCGACATCACCATCGAATACCTGCGCCCAGGCCGGTCCATGACCACCTACGCCCGCGCCGACCTGCGCAAGGTCGGCCGCCGCATCGCCAATGTGCATGTCGAAGCCTGGCAGGAAGCCCGCGACAACCCCATCGCCGCGCTGCGGGGCAACTTCCTGCTGGGGGGCTGACGGCCCCCAAACTGTCATCCCGGCCGCAGCGAAGCGGAGAGCCGGGACCCATACGCGCGGGGCGGTCCGGAGAATTAGGTGTCTATGGGTCCCGGCCTTCGGCTGCGCCGAAACCGGGATGACACCCTGAGCCGCAGCTACTTCTTCAAGGCCGCCTGCTCGGCGTGTACCTGATCCAGCAGCTTCTGGGCTGCGGCGATCGCCGCCGGGTCCTTGCCGTTCTTGGCCTCGATCAGCTTCTCGGTCGCCTCCATCTCGCGCACCGGCAGCAGGTGGGTCGCGTCAGCGGGCTTGAAGGGGCCGGTCTGGATGGTCTTCAGCACCGCCCGCTGGCGTTCCGCCTCCGGCCCGGTCCCGACGCCGTAGCTGAACATGAACTTGGAGATCTTGGCCTTGGTCGCGGCGTCCAGGTCGGCGCGCCAGACCATCGGATCCTCGGGAATGGTCGGCGAGGTCCAGATCACCTTGATGCCGTTGACCGTCTTCTGGGCCATGGCGTCCGGCTTGGCGGCCAGGCGTTCGATGGACTGGGTGTTGTTGGTGGCCGCGTCCAGCACGCCCGAGCCCACGCCGAACAGGTTGGTCTCATGGTTGGCCGAGCGCACCGTCTTGAAGCAGGCGGCCGGGTCGATCCCCTTGGGCGCGAACAGATAGGTCATGGGCGCCAGGGTGCCCGAGGTCGACTTGGCGTCGCCCATGCCGAAGTTGATCGTCTTGTCGCACTTCAGCAGGTCGTCGAGGGTCAGCTTGCTGTCCTTGCCGACGATGATCACCGACTGGTAGCCGTCGGGCTTGTTGTCCGGCTTGGCGGTGCGGGCGAACACCTCGCCGCCGGCCCGGCGCGTCGCCTCCAGCCCCGACTGGTTGGTGAACCAGCCCATGTCGGTCTGCTTGAACCGCATGGCCTCGACCACCGCCGAATAGTTGGCGCCGAAGAACGGCTTCACCTTCAGGCCCGTGGCCTTTTCCATGTCCGCCAGGAAGGGCGCCCACTGCACCGCCTGGGACTGGGCGTTTTCGGTAGAGACGATGGAGAAGATGATCTCGTTCTTCGCGGGCGGCTTTTCCGCCGGCTTGGCGCAGGCCGCCAGCAGGCTGAGCGTGGCCAGCGAAGCGAGTTTCAGCGCGGTCTTCATCGACGTCCCCCAAGGCATTCCCGCGCCCTATCCTCCCATTTCGTGACGCTTGCGAGACGGCTCGCGCCGATTTGGTTCTTGAGGCCGGGCGTTTAGGGCGCTAACGCGCGGACCATGTCCCTGCAAGGTCTCTCCCATCAAGCCCGCGACGCCAAGAGCTGGCCCTTCGAACAGGCCCGCCTCCTGCTGGATCGCGTCCTCAAGCTCCGCCTCTCCGACGCCGAGCGTGACCTGGCCGCCACCCTGATCGCCGCCGGCAAGGCGGACGAGGCGGCGCGCACCTTTGAGGCTCTGCAGAAACCCGTCGTCTTCCAGTGCGGCTTTGGCGCATCGGGTCTGCCGCACATGGGCACCTTCGGCGAGGCCGCGCGCCCGACCATGGTGCGCAACGCCTTCCGCGCCCTGACCGAGGACGCCATTCCCTCCAAGCTGATCGTCTTCTCCGACGACATGGACGGCCTGCGGAAGATCCCGGACAACGTCCCCAACCGCGAGATGCTGGAAGAGGACCGCGACAAGCCGGTCAGCCGCGTGCGCGACCCCTTCGGCGAGTACGAGAGCTTCGCGGCCCACAACAACGCCCGCCTGCGCGCCTTCCTTGACGGCTTCGGTTTCGACTACGAATTCATGTCCTCGACGGCCTGCTACACTGGCGGCCGGTTCGACGAGGTGCTGCTGCGCTTCCTGGAGCGCTTCGACGCCATCCAGGCGATCATGCTCCCGACGCTCGGCGAAGAGCGCCGGGCAACCTATTCGCCCTTCCTGCCGATCAGCCCCAAGACCGGCCGCGTCCTGCAGGTCCCGACCTTGGAGCGCGACCTCGCCAAGGGGACCATCGTGTTCAAGGACGAGGACGGGACCCTGACCGAGGTCCCGGTCACCGGCGGCCATGTGAAGCTGCAGTGGCGTCCCGACTGGGCCGCCCGCTGGACGGCGCTTGAGGTCGACTTCGAGGCCTCCGGCAAGGACCTGATCGATTCCGTCCGCGTCTCGGACAAGCTCACCAAGGTGCTGGGCGGGGTTCCGCCCCAGGCCTTCCACTTCGAGCTGTTCATGGACGAGAACAATCAGAAGATCTCCAAGTCCAAGGGCAACGGCCTGACCATGGAGGAGTGGCTGCGCTATGGCGCGCCCGAGAGCCTGGCCTACTACATGTACCAGTCGCCCAAGTCGGCGAAGCGGCTCTATTTCGACGTCATCCCCAAGGCCGCCGACGAGTACCTGCAACAGCTCGACGCCTTCAACCGCGTGAAGGCCGAGGGCAATGCGACGCCCATCGACAATCCGGCCTGGCACGTCCATCGCGGCGCGCCGCCGCAAGCCGGCTCGCCGGTGTCGTTCTCCCTGCTCTTGAACCTGGTCTCGGCCGCCGACGCCTCCACCAAGGACATCCTGTGGGGCTTCATCTCGCGCTATATCCCGGGCGCGGACGCGACCAGCCAGCCCTTGCTGGACCGGCTCAGCGACTACGCGATCAACTACTACGAGGACTTCGTGAAGCCCTCGAAGACCTTCCGGGCGCCCGACGACAAGGAGCGCGCGGCCATGCTGGACCTGGTGGCCCGCTTCAAGGCCCTGCCGGCCGGCTGCCAGGACGCCGAGCTGATCCAGAACGAGGTCTATGAGGCCGGCAAGACCGCCGGGTTCGAGCCCCTGCGCGCCTGGTTCACCGCCCTCTACGAGGTCCTGCTGGGCCAGAGCCAGGGCCCGCGCTTCGGCTCCTTCGCCGCCATCTTCGGCCTGGACCGCACCATCGCCCTGATCGAGCGGGCGCTGGCCGGCGAGTTTACCGCCTAGGCCGTCATCCTCCGGCCGCGCCATCGGTCCGGGGGACCCAAGCTGAATGTCTGACAGGCCCCGTGGGTCCCCCGGATCCCCGCTGCGCGGAGACCGGAGCATGACGCACGCCTGGGGCGATCACGCATCCGTGATCACCTCCCGCTGCGATATGTGAACGGCGGTTATATTGACGTGCGCGGAAGGCAACCTTACGTTTCCGTCAACGACAACCTAGTCAGGGAGGACGACCATGCCGCTCGAACTGCGCCGGCCCGCGCGCACCTTCACCATCCGCCAGCTCTGCCAGGAATTTAAGTGCACGCCCCGCGCGCTGCGCTTCTATGAGGACAAGGGCCTCCTGACCCCCGCCCGCGACGGCATGAACCGGGTCTATTCCTACAAGGACCGCGCCCGCCTGCAGCTGATCCTGCGCGGCAAGCGCGTCGGCCTCTCCCTGCAGGAGATCGGCGAAATCCTGGACCTCTATGAGGTCGGCGACAATTGCGCCGCCCAGAACGCCCGGTCGCTGGCCAAGTTCCGCGAGCGCATCCTGGCCCTCGAGGTCCAGCGCAAGGACATCGACGACGCCATCGACACCCTGGTTGAGGCCTGCAACCGCCTCGAACAGCACCTGGCCAACACCCGGCCGGACCTGCTGCCCCAGGCCGCCGACTATGACCAGGTCCTGCGCGCCCGCCTGGGCGACCACCCGGAAGCCGCGCACTAACCTAGCGGTAGCAAGGCCGTTCCGCTTCCAGCGGAAAAGCTCTAGATCGTGACTACAGCGTCAGGTTCGCCATAGCGAACCTGACGTCCGTCATTTCCGGAGCCCATCCCCCATGAGCTACACGCCCCCCGTCCGCGACCACATCTTCCTTCTGAAGGAAGTCCTGAACCTCGAGACCTATTCGGCCCTCCCCGGCTTCGAGGACGCGCCGATGGACCTGGTGGAGCAGATCGTCGAGGAGGCCGGCCGTTTCACCGCCGGCGTGCTCGCCCCCCTGAACAGCGTCGGCGACAAGGAAGGCTGCCGCTGGAATCCGGACCACACGGTCACCACGCCCAAGGGCTTCAAAGAGGCTTACGCCCAGCTGGTCGAGGGCGGCTGGCCTGCGATCGGCGCGGTGAAGGCCTATGGCGGCCAGGGCCTGCCGCACGTGGTCAACCTGTCCTTCTCCGAGATGAGCTCGTCGGCGAACATGGCCTTCTCCATGTATCCCGGCCTGACCCACGGCTGCTACTCGGCGATCCTGAACGGCGGCTCCGACGCCCAGAAGGACCTCTACCTGCCCAAGCTGGCCTCCGGCCAATGGGGCGGGACCATGAACCTGACCGAGCCCCATTGCGGCACGGACCTGGGCCTGCTGCGGACCAAGGCGGTCCCGCAAGGCGACGGCAGCTACAAGATCTCCGGGACCAAGATCTGGATCTCCGGCGGCGAGCACGACATGGCCGAGAACATCGTCCACCTGGTGCTGGCCCGGATCGAGGGCGCACCGGAGGGCGTGCGCGGCATCTCCCTGTTCATCGTGCCGAAGTTCATCCCTGACGCCGATGGCAAGCCCGGCCCGCGCAACAGCGTGTTCTGCGATGGCCTGGAAGAGAAGATGGGCATCCACGGCAGCGCCACCTGCGTGATCCGCCACGAGGAGTCGGTGGGCTGGCTGGTCGGCGAGGAGAACCGGGGTCTGGCCCTGATGTTCGTGATGATGAACGAGGCCCGCCTGGGCGTGGGTCTGCAGGGCGTCGCCCAGGCCGAGGCCGCCTACCAGGCCGCCGCCAGCTTCGCCAAGGAACGCCTGCAGGGCCGCTCGCTCACCGGGCCGAAGAACCCGAACGGCCCCGCCGACCCGATCATCGTCCACCCGGATGTTCGCCGGATGCTGATGGACTCCAAGGCCCTGATCGAGGGCGGCCGCGCCTTCATGTTCTGGACCGCCCTGCAGGGCGACCTGTCCCACAGCCACCCGGACGAGGCCGTGCGCCAGAAGGCGGCGGACTACATGGCCCTGCTCACCCCGGTGGTGAAGGGCTACCTGACCGACAAGGGCCTGCAGGTCTGCTCCAACGCGGTCCAGGTGCACGGCGGCTCTGGCTTCACCGAGCACTTCCCGGTCAGCCAGTACATGCGCGATGTGCGCATCGCCCTGATCTATGAGGGCACCAACGGGGTCCAGGCGCTCGACCTGGTGGGCCGCAAGCTGGCGGCCAATGGCGGGCGCGCGGTCATGACCTTCTTCGCCGAGATCGACGCCTTCGTGGCCGCTAACGCGGGCGCCGAGGGCATGAAGGAGTTCGTCGACGGCCTGGCCGCCGCCAAGGCCAAGCTACAGGACGGCACCATGTGGCTGATGCAGAACGGCCTGGCCAATCCGGACAACGCCGGCGCCGCCTCCAGCGACTACATGCACCTCTTCGGCCTGACCGGCCTGGCCTACATGTGGGCGCTGATGGCCAAGGCCTCGCTGGCCGCCATCGCCGCCGGCTCGGCCGACCCGTTCTACCAGACCAAGCTCACCGTCGGCCGCTATTTCGTGCAGCGCCTGCTGCCCGACGCCGACGCCCACCTGAAGAAGGCGATCACCGGCTCGGAGCTGATGATGGCCCTGCCGGCCGAGGCGTTCTGATGGCCAAGTATGTCGCCCGCATCGCCTGGGCCCTGCGCGACGGCGAGGACTTCGCCAAGGGCCGCTACAGCCGCGGCCATGTGGTGAGTTTCGACGGCGGCCTGATCATGCCCGCCTCGGCCTCGCCGCACGTGGTCGGCAAGTGGGCGGTCGAGGAGGCGGTGGACCCGGAGGAGATGTTCGTCGCCGCCCTCTCCAACTGCCACATGCTGACCTTCCTGCATAAGGCCCGCCTCGCCGGCTTCGTCTGCACGGCCTACGAGGACGACGCCGAGGGGATCATGGAAGAGATCGCGCCCGGTCGGATGGCGGTCACCAAGGTCTGGCTGAAGCCGAAGATCACCTGGCAGGGCGACGAACCCACCGCCGAGGTCCTGTCCGACCTCCACCACCAGGCCCACGAGGAGTGCTTCATCGCCAACTCAGTGAAGACCGAGGTGGTGGTGGGCTAGGGAACATCGGTCCACGAACCACACAAACCACACGAACTGGATCAATGTCCGATCACCCCGTCATTCACCGGGATGTGCGGGTGGGCGGTGTTCGTGTGGTTTGTGTGGTTCGTGGAGCTAGATTGACGGGATCCCCAGCACGCCCCGCAACCGCGTCTCCAAGCCCGGCCGGTCCTTAAGGTCGCACTCCCAGACCGTCTCCACCCGCCAGCCCGACGCTTCGAGCGCCTCGCGGTTGCGCACGTCCCGCGCCCGGTTGCGGTCCACCTTGGCGACCCAGTAGTCGCGGTTGGCCTTGGGAACCCGCGCCCCGCGGGCGCAGTCGTGCCCATGCCAGAAGCAGCCGTGGACGAAGACGGCGAGCCTGCGCCCCGGCAACACGATGTCCGGGGAGCCCGGCAGGTCCTTGCGGTGCAGCCGATAGCGGGCGCCTAAGGCCGTCAGGACCTTGCGCACCGCCATTTCCGGCGTGGTGTCCTTGCCCTTGACCTGGCGCATCACCGCCGAGCGCTTCTCCGGCGGGTAGACGTCGGTCATCGGAGCCGATCCTTGGGGCTCAGAGCCCTTCGAACAGGGCCGTCGACAGGTAGCGTTCTGCGAAGCTGGGGATGATCGCCACCACCACCTTGCCGGCCATCTCGTCGCGCGAGGCGACGTCGAAGGCCGCCGTCAGGGCCGCGCCGGAGGAAATGCCCACGGGGATGCCTTCCTCGGCCGCCACTCGGCGGGCCATGGCGAAGGCGTCGTCGTTGGTCACCTGGACGATCTCGTCCATCACCCCACGGTCGAGGACCGAGGGCACAAAGCCCGCGCCGATGCCCTGGATCTTGTGCGGGGCGGGCGAGCCGCCGGACAGCACCGGCGAGGAGGCCGGCTCCACCGCGATCATCTTCACGCTGGGCTTGCGGGCCTTCAGCACCTGGCCGATGCCGGTGATGGTGCCGCCGGTGCCGACGCCGGAGATCACCGCATCCACCCGGCCCTCGGTGTCGTTCCAGATCTCCTCGGCGGTGGAGACCCGGTGGATCAGCGGGTTGGCCGGGTTGTCGAACTGCTGCGGCATGACGGCGCCGGGAATGGCGTCGACCAGTTCCTTGGCGCGGGCCACAGCGCCGGCCATGCCGCGCTCGGGCGGGGTCAGCTCCAGCTTGGCGCCCAGCAGCAGCAGCATCTTGCGGCGCTCGATGGACATGCTCTCGGGCATGCACAGGATCAGCTTGTAGCCCTTGGACGCGGCGACGAAGGCCAGCGCGATGCCGGTGTTGCCGCTGGTCGGCTCGACAATGGTCGAGCCCGGCTTCAGATGGCCCGCGACCTCCAGGCTCTCGATCAGCGAGACGCCGATCCGGTCCTTCACCGAACTGATCGGGTTGAAGAACTCCAGCTTGGCCAGCACCGTGCCCTTGGGCTTCAGCGCCTTGGTCAGGTTGGGCAGGGCCACCAGGGGCGTGTCGCCGATGGTGTCGACGATCGAGTCGTAGATCTTGCCCCGGCCAGCGCGCTTATAGCGGGCGGCGTCGTAGGCGTTGGCGGCGGAGTCGGCCATGGCGTGCAGTCCCAATGAGATCTTGAGCCTGCGAACTTAGGCCTCCGGGCCGGATTTGGAAGGGTCTTCCTGTGGCCGAGCTTTATAGCTTTTCTATGGGCTAGGCCGCCGCGTCGGCCCGCTGGTCCGCCGCCAGCAGGGGCTCCAGCAAGGTCTCGGCCAGCCAGCGCACCGCCGGAACCGCCACCCCGTCGCCGCAGACATGCAGGGCCGAGGTCGCCGCCTTGGGCAGGCGATAGGTCTCCGGCAGCCCCATCAGCCGCGCCCCTTCACGGCCGCTGATCAGCCGGGTCCGCACCTTGCCCTCGTCCACCACCACCAGGGTCTGGCGCGAGGAGCCGCCGCGCGGCGTGCGCAGACAGCCGGCGAGGCCGTCGAACCGTGCTTCCGCCCGCTGGACCTTGACCCCGTTCTCCACTCGCATCCGCCGGAACAGCCCGCCCGCCGCCCGGCCGCCGGCGGCCCGCAGCTGCTCGATCCGCGCCCGGTGCAGGGGCGACATCAGGGCCAGGAGCTCGGCGGTCTTCTGCGGCGGATGCCAGTCGGCGCCCGCATCCGGATCCAGCAGGTCGGCCAGCTGGGCGTTGCGGCGCAGGGGCGCCTCGCCGCGCCACCAGATCCAGCCGGCGGCCAGGTCGGCCGGCAGCCGGTCGTGCGCCTCACGCACCGCCCGCGTCTGGAACGGACTGTCGCCTTGCAGGGCTTCGGGCACGGCCTCACGGGTCGCGATGACGAAAACCCGGGGCCGCGACTGGGGCAGGAAGGCCGCCGCGTCGATCTCCAGCGCCCCGAACCGATAGCCCTGCGAGGCCAGCGCCCGGCACAGGGCGGTGAAGTCCGCTCCGCCGTGCGAGGTGAACAGGCCCACCACATTCTCAACGACGATGGTGCGCGGTGCGCGGCCCTCGGCGACGAGGGCCTCCATCAGTTTCCAGAAGCCGAAGAAGGCCGATGACCGGCCGCCCTTCAGCCCCGCCCGCGCGCCCGCCAGGCTGAAGTCCTGGCAGGGCGACGAGGCCCAGGCCAGGTCCGCCTGGCCCGGCAAGTCGGAGGGCTCCAGCTTCCAGACATCGCCCTCGACAAAGTGCTCGGCGGCGTCGGCGAAGTTGTCGCGATAGGTTCGGGCCTTCACCGGATCAAAGTCGTTGGCGAAGGCGCAGGTCCAGGCCTCGCCCAGGCCCAGGCGCGCCATGCCGCCGCCGGCGAAGAATTCGTAGAAGCTCAGGCGGTGGTTCCGACTCATCCCGATCAAGATTAGCCTATGCCGGCCGGATCGAAAGGACGCCGCCATGAGGATGTTGGCCCTGCTGCTCGTCGCCGCAGCCCTCAGCGCCTGCCAGCCCCAGGCCCCCGACGGCGCGCCGGCCCCGCCCCCGGCCGATGCGCCGGCGGGGAGTCAGTTCTAAACAACCAGGTCCGTAGTTGCCGGGCTTGAGAACTACCCCGCCCCGAGTTGCACCGTGGCGATCTGGGATTGGGCGGCGGCCTTGCCGGCGTGCGGGACCGGCAACATCAGGCCTACCGCGATCGCGGCGAGGGCCAGGGCGGCCATGAAGGCTTTCAGCGCCATGTTGAGGGTCCTCCGAACCCTTCGTCCGCGCCCAGACTGGGGCGCCCATAGTTAAGGTTCCGAAAAGCCCGCCATAGATTTCCAGGGTCGCGCGCCTGGACCCGTCCGCCCGACGCGGGTCATAAGCCCGCCCATGCATCCGTCTCTGGACCAGGCCCGGGAGATTCTGCGCCGCACCTTCGGCCACGCCGAGTTCCGGGGCCTGCAGGCCCAGGTGATCACCGAGGCCCTGGAGGGCCGCAGCGCCTTGGCCGTGCTGCCCACCGGCGGCGGCAAGAGCGTCTGCTATCAGATTCCCGCCATGCTGCGGCCAGGCCTCGGCCTGGTGGTCTCGCCGCTGATCGCCCTGATGGCCGACCAGGTGGCGGGCCTGACCCAGTCCGGCGTCGCCGCCGCCCGGCTGGATTCCAATGTCGAGCCCCGCGAGCGGGCCGAAACCTGGTCCCGGATCGAGGCCGGCGAGCTCGACCTGCTCTATGTCTCGCCCGAAGGCCTGATGCAGCCCTGGATGCTGGAGCGGCTGTCGCGCACGCCCCTGTCCCTGATCGCCATCGACGAGGCCCACTGCGTCAGCCAGTGGGGCCATGACTTCCGCCCCGAGTACCGCATGCTCGGCCGACTGGCGGAGATGTATCCCGATGCGCCGCGCCTGGCGGTCACCGCCACGGCGGACAACCGGACCCGCGAGGACATCCGCGCCGAGCTGCGCCTCAAGGACTGCGCCGAGTTCGTGGCCAGCTTCGCCCGACCCGAGCTGATCCTGTCGGCGGAGCGTAAGCGCGGCGCCGGCCACAAGCGGGTGATGGAGCTGGTCCAGGCGAGGCCCAACCGCTCCGGCGTGGTCTATGCCGGCTCCCGCGACAGCGCCGACAAGCTGGCCGAGGCCCTGCGCCAGGCCGGCGCCCCGGCGCTCGCCTACCACGCCGGCCTCGATAAGGCGGTCCGGGCCGAGCGGCTGGAGAAATTCCTCGAGGCCGACGAGGCGGTGATGGTGGCGACCATCGCCTTCGGCATGGGCGTCGACAAACCCGACGTGCGCTATGTGATCCACGCTGATCCCCCCGGCTCCATCGAGGCTTATTGGCAGGAGATCGGCCGGGCCGGCCGCGATGGCGAACCCGCCGAGGGCATCACCCTCTATGGCGCCGCCGACATGGCCTGGGCGTTCCGCCGCCTGGACGGCCGCGAGGTGGACGACGAGGTCAAGCAGGTCCAGGGCCGCAAGATCCGCCAGCTCTACGCCATGCTGGACGGGACCGCCTGCCGCGCCGCCGCCGTCCGCCGCTATTTCGGCGAGGAGGGCGTGGCGCCCTGCGGCCAGTGCGACGTCTGCCTGGGCCAGATCGAAACCCTCGACGCCACCCAGGCGGCGCAAAAGGCCCTGTCCGCCGTCCACCGCCTGGGCGGCCGGTTCGGGCGCGGCCGGCTGATCGACCACCTGCTGGGCAAGACCAAGGACCCGTCCGCCTTCGAGGCCGGCCTGTCGACCTTCGGCGTCGGCCAGGAGCTGTCCGCCGACGGCTGGCGCGACCTGGTGGACCAGCTGCTGTTCGACGGCCTGCTGCGCGAGGATCCCAATGACGGCCGCCCCTTGATCGGGCTGGGCGACGCCGCCGAGGTGCGCAAGGTCTATCGCGGCGAACGCGAGGTCGCCCTGCGCAAGGGCGCCGAGCCCAAGGAGGCCCGCCGCCCCCGCCGCAAGGTGCGCGAGGACGCCATCATGGACGCCCGCCACCAGCCGGTGTTCGAGGCGCTTCGCACGTGGAGGAGGGACGAGGCGGCCCGCCAGCACCTGCCGCCCTATGTGATCTTCCACGACCGCACCCTGGCCGAGATCGCCGTGCGCCGCCCCGGCGGCCTGTCAGACCTGGCCGCCATCTCCGGCGTCGGCGAAGGCAAGCTCGCCCGCTACGGCGCGGCGGTGATGGACGTTCTGAAGGGGTGGGACTAGGCCCCTCCGTCTAGGCCGCCCGCACGCCCTCGCCGGCCGCCGCCTCGCGCTGCAGGATGCAGCCGTACCAGCCGAGCCCGCGATAGGTCTCGTAGCCGGGGGTCAGGGCATAGCCCACCGTCGCCCCGTCGATGGCGTAGCTGCCCATGCTCACCGCGTCGCCGGGCAGGTGGAACACCTCCTCCAGCTCGCCCTTGCGGTCCGAGGAGGCCAATACCCGGCCCTTGTGGTCCAGCAGCATGATCCGCGAGCGGGCGGCTTCCTCGCCGGTCAGCCGCACCCCGTCGACCACCGCCTGGGCCTGGGGGCGCCAGTCGAAATGCACACCCAGCACGCCGACCGGCCGGCCCGTCGCCTTGCCGCCCTGGCGGATGGCGGTGGCGTAGGTGGCGACCGGCGCGCCAGCCAGGGCCGCCTCGCGGGCGACGTCACAGGCCACGAACTCATCGCCGGAGGCCGTGCGCATCGCCTGCTGGAACCAGGGCGCGGCGGCCACCGACAGGTCGCGGGTCGCCGCATACTTCTCCGGCCGGCCGGTGGCGACCACCCGGCCGCGGGCGTCACAGATCCACAGATCCAGATAGACGGTGTAGGCGTCGAGGATGACCTTCAGCCGGCTGGACGCATGGCGCGAAGCCTCCGGGCCGGGTTGGGCCACGCAGTCGACCACGGCGGAATCCGTCGCCCACCAGCGCACATCGCAGGTCCGCTCATAGAGGTTGCGGTCGATGATCTCGATGGCGTTGAGCGCCAAGTCGGCCAGCCGCTGGCCGCGCAGGTGACTGAGGATCGCGGCGCCCACCGCCGACAGCTCCCGCAGGTCGGCGCGGACCTGGGTCTCCATGCCGATCGCCACGTCGTCGATCTCGCTGGCGATCCGCTTGAACTCCTCGGCCACGATGGCGAAGGCCTTGCCCGCCTCGCCCGCCCGCGCCGCGGTGATCAGGGCGTTGATCGCCAGCATCTTGGCTTCGCGGTTGATGGTGGAGATCTCGCCGATCTTGGCGCCGGCCACCTTCGACAGGCGCTCCGACAGCTCCAGGATACGCTCGGGAACCAGACTGCCTTCCGCCTCGGCCACGCCGCACTCCAGGGGGCCGGACAGCCCCCATCACAGGTTGAACTCACATGTCGCGAGGCAAAGCTTAGGGGGCGGCGGGCGTAACGTCGAACGCCTGACAGCGCGGATGTTACCGGCGCCGTTACAACAGGCGGCGCGGCGGAGCGGCGCCCACCCGCCGGGCGCCTCTACGCACGGTTTCAATTTTCGCGTGCGACCCCTCGCCACACACCCAGGCTTGTTTCAGCCGGATCCGGCGTGGTCCGCGAGACCGGAGACGGCTGATTCGCCGCCGCCTCGACTCTGGATGGGCGTTTAGACGTCCACCTCGGCGTCCAGGGCGTTCTCCTGGATGAACTCGCGGCGGGGTTCGACCACGTCGCCCATCAGCCGGGCGAACAGGCCGTCGGCGTCCTCGGAGTGGTTCACCTTGACCTGCAGCAGGGTGCGGGCGTCGGCGTCCAGGGTGGTCTCCCACAGCTGCTCGGGGTTCATCTCGCCCAGCCCCTTATAGCGCTGGATCGACAGGCCCCGGCGGCCGGCTTCCATCACCGCGCCGAACAGGTCCAAGGGCCCGCGCACGGTGGTCGACCGGTCGCGCCGCAGGAAGGTCGCGGGCTTGGCGAAGGTGTCGGCCATGGCTGCGGCCCGCTCGGCCAGGCGCCGGGCGTCGGCGGCGTTGAGCAGCAGGTCGTCCAGCACCACGCGCTCGGTCACGCCGCGGCGGATCCGGGAGAAGGCGTAACCGCCGGCCGGCGCCGGCTCGCCCGACCAGTGGCCGTCGCCTTCCTCGGCGTAGAGGTCCAGGCGGGCCGCGGCCTTGGCCACGTCGCCGCCCTCGGCCAGCAGGCCGGCCAGGGCGGATTGCTCAATGGCGAAGGCCGGCGCCCGGGCCGACAGGCGCTCGATATTGGCCTTGGCGCCGCGGGCCTGCTGCACCAGGGCCAGGAGGTCCTGGCCGGTCAGGCGCTCGCCCGAGGCCAGGTCCAGGGTCGCGCCGTCGACGCCCTCGTCGATCAGGTAGGTCTCAAGCTCGGCGTCGTCCTTCAGGTAGCGGGCCGACTTGCCCTTGGACGCCTTATAGAGCGGCGGCTGGGCGATATAGAGATAGCCGCGCTCGATCACCGTCGGCATCTGCCGATAGAAGAAGGTCAGCAGCAGGGTGCGGATGTGCGCCCCGTCCACGTCGGCGTCGGTCATGATGACGATCTTGTGGTAGCGCAGCTTCTCGATGTCGAAGTCGTCGCGGCCGATCCCGGCGCCCAGCGCCGTGATCAGGGTGCCCACCTGGTCCGACGACAGCATCTTGTCGAACCGGGCCCGCTCCACGTTCAGGATCTTGCCGCGCAGGGGCAGGACCGCCTGGTTCTCGCGATTGCGCGCCTGCTTGGCCGAGCCGCCGGCCGAGTCACCCTCGACCAGGAACAGTTCGGACCGGGCCGGGTCCTTCTCCTGGCAGTCGGCGAGCTTGCCGGGCAGGGAGGTGATGTCCAGCGCCGACTTGCGCCGGGTCAGTTCGCGGGCCTTGCGCGCCGCTTCGCGGGCGGCGGCGGCTTCGGCGATCTTCTGGACGATCATCTTGGCTTCGGTGGGGTGTTCCTCGAACCAGGTGGCCAGGCCCTCGCTGACCAGGTTCTCCACCGCCGGGCGGACTTCCGAGGAGACCAGCTTGTCCTTGGTCTGAGATGAGAACTTGGGGTCCGGCACCTTGACCGACAGGACGCAGGTCAGGCCCTCACGGGCGTCTTCGCCGGAGACCGAAACCTTCTCGCGCTTGGTCGTGCCCGAGCTCTCCGCATAGCTGGAGATGATCCGGGTCAGCGCCGAACGGAACGCCGCCAGGTGGGTGCCGCCATCCCGCTGCGGGATGTTGTTGGTGAAACACAGGACGTTCTCGTGGTAGCCGTCGTTCCACCACAGGGACAGGTCCAGCTCCACCGTGTCGCGCTTGCCGCGGACCACGATGGGGGTCTTCATCAAGGGCGTCTTGGCCTTGTCGAGGTGGCGCACGAAGGCCTCGATGCCGCCCTCATAGTGCATGACCTCGACGAAGGGCTCGGCCTCGCGATGGTCCTTCAGCCAGATGGTCACGCCGGAGTTCAGGAAGGCCAGCTCACGCAGCCGGTGTTCCAGCGTCTTGCGGTCGAACTCGATGAACCGGAAAGTCTCGGTGGACGGCAGGAAGGTGACCTCGGTGCCGGTCAGGTACTCGCCGTTCTCGCGCCGGGGCGACTCGCCGATCACCTTCAGGGGCGAGACCGCGTCGCCGCGCCGGAACTCCATCTCGTGGGTCTGGCCGTTGCGGTGGATCTTCAGCTTCAGCCAGTCGGACAGGGCGTTCACCACCGAGACGCCCACCCCGTGCAGGCCGCCGGAGACCTTGTAGGAGTTCTGGTCGAACTTCCCGCCCGCGTGCAGCTGGGTCATGATGACCTCGGCCGCCGAGACGCCTTCGCCCTCGTGGATATCGGTGGGAATGCCGCGGCCGTCGTCGGTGACCGTGCAGGAGCCGTCAGCGTTGAGGATCACCTCGACGCGGGTGGCGTAGCCGGCCAGGGTCTCGTCGATGGCGTTGTCCACCACCTCATAGACCATGTGGTGCAGGCCAGACCCGTCGTCGGTGTCGCCGATGTACATGCCGGGACGCTTGCGCACCGCGTCCAGGCCCTTCAGCACCTTGATGGAGTCCGCGCCGTATTCCGCCGCGCCGCTCGTTTCGTGTTCTTCGCTCATTCGCCGTCCAGCATGGTCAGGGCCTGGCCGTCCACACGGACGCCTTGGGCGCGACCTTTCAGATCCTCGAAGAGGTGCTCGTCCGTGCCGGTCAGGAAGGCCTGGAGCCCGAGCGCCTCGATTTCGTCGAACAGCGCGGCCCGCCGGCGGCGGTCCAGATGCGCTGCGACTTCGTCCAACAGCAATATAGGGTTTGGCGCTGATTCTGCACGCGAAAGACGCGCGCCCTGGGCCAGAACAAGGTTCAGAATCAGGGCTTTCTGCTCGCCCGTGGAGCATTCGGCGGCGGGGCGGTCCTTTTCGGCGTGGATCACCTCCAGATCCCCTCGATGGGGGCCGGTCAGGGAGCGTCCCGCCGCCGCATCCCGCTCCCGCGCCGAGGCCAGAGCCCGGGCCAGTCGGCCCTCGATTTCGGCGAAATCCAGCCCCTCGCCGGCCATCCGCTCCCAGTCGCCGGTCAGGGTCATGCGGGCCTGGGGGAAGGGCCGCTCGCCCCGGCTGTCGATCTCGGCCTGCAGGGCGGCCAGGGTGCGCGCCCGCGCATCGGCCATCAGTGTCCCGGCCTCGGCCATCCGCGCCTCCAGGGCCGTCAACCAGGCCGCGTCCGCAGGCCCGTCAGTCAGCAGGCGCAGCCGCTCGCGCATGGATTTCTCATAGGCGCTGGCGTGGGCCGCGTGGGTCGGCTCGGCGGCGAACACCAGGCGGTCGAAGAACCGGCGCCGATCGCCGGCCCCCTCCAGGAACAGCCGATCCTGGGCCGGGGTCAGCCAGACCTGGCGCTGATGGTCGGCCAGCCGGCCCGGCGGCACGGTCTCGCCCTCCAGCCGCACGACCCGGCGCGCGGCGCCGGCGCTCTCGACCC